>JAPPPC010000713.1 GCA_028817685.1 Rhodospirillaceae bacterium | reverse complement strand
CATTGGTGGGTGCTGTGGCGCTTAGCGCTGCGTTGCCTGTTCGGGGTGCCGTTGCCGCGCCACCGACCGACCGGCGCCTCGTCGTGATCATCCTGCGCGGCGGGCTCGACGGCCTCGCTGCCGTTGTGCCGTACGGCGATCCGTCTTACAGCGTGCAGCGCACCAGTTTGGCATTCGAGCCGCCCGGTGCAGATGAAGGACCGCTCGACCTCGATGGTTTCTTCGGCCTGCACCCGTCGCTGGAGACGATGCATGCTCTCTACCGTCAAAAAGAGCTAATCGTCTTCCACGCTGTTGCGACCCCCTATCGCCGTCGCTCGCATTTCGATGCGCAGGACCTGCTTGAAAACGGAACCGCGACACCATCCGGCGCGCGAAGTGGTTGGCTGAATCGGGCTCTTTCGCTCTATGGACATCGCGAGACGAGTCTCGGACTCGCCATTGGCACCACCGTGCCCTTGATCCTTCGCGGTGACGCGGCTGTTGGCGCCTTCGCGCCGCGACGATTGGCGCAAGCCGGCGATGACTTTTTGAGCCGTATGTCGGCTTTGTACCAAACCGATGCTCTGTTGGGACCGGTGTTTGCGGAGGCTGTTCGGGCGCAGGAAATGAACGACGAAATTTTGGGCCGGAGCAGGGACGGCAAGGGGAAACGGGTTCGTCGCGCCGAGTCCCTGCCGGCCGTGGCCCGGGATGTCGGCAAACTGCTGCGCCATCCGGGAGGTGCGCGGATTGCCGTATTGGATATCGGCGGTTGGGATACGCATGCCAACCAAGGTGTTTTGACCGGTCGGCTGGCCCGCAGCTTGAAAGGCTTGGATGACGGTGTCGCAGCACTGAAGGAGACGTTGTCCTCAGTTTGGGAGAAAACGGCCATTCTTGTGATGAGCGAATTCGGCCGGACGGTTCGGCCGAACGGTACGAACGGGACGGATCATGGCATTGCCGGCGTCGCCATGCTTGCCGGCGGCGGGCTGGCGGGCGGTCGCCTGATCGCCGACTGGCCTGGCTTGTCGGCGGAACGGCTTCACGAAGGAAGAGATCTGTCGCCCACGATGGATCTTCGTGCTGTCACGAAAGCGGTTGCAATTGATCACCTTGGTCTGACAGCGCGAGAGGTGGAAGCACGGGTGTTTCCAAACAGCGGCGCGGTCGCGCGGATACGCGATTTGTTTCCCTTCTAGATCGGTTCGTAGAGCGGATTTGGGCGGTCGTCTGATCGCACAAGGCGAATCCGGCAAGCTGCGATCCGCTTAGGAAAAAATCACTGACGGTAAAATTCGGGGATTGTCCTATAATCGCGCGCCGCAGCGCGCATAAGGAGATGTCAGGATGACCGCCGAAATCGTTCGCACAGCATGCCCACACGATTGCCCCAGTGCCTGTGCGCTGGAGGTCGAGCGCTTGTCGCCGACACGCATCGGCCGCGTTCGTGGCAACCCAGAGCTTCCGTTTACCGCGGGCGTTGTCTGCGAAAAGGTGGGGCGCTACGCCGAGCGCGCGCATCATCCGGACCGCTTGACCCATCCAATGAAGCGCGTTGGCGCAAAGGGGGAAGGCAAGTTTGAGCGGATCGGTTGGGACGAGGCGCTCGACACGGTCGCCGCGGCCTTCAAGGCAGCCGAGGCGGAATACGGTCCGGAGGCTGTCTGGCCCTATCATTCCGGCGGTACGCTGGGGATCGTGCAGCGCTATGGCATCGAGCGGTTGAGCCGCTTGTTTGGCTTTTCCGGGATGATCGGAACGATCTGCGTGACACCCGCGATGTCCGGTTGGGCGGCCGGTGTTGGCGGCCAACGCGGCGTCGACCCGGTCGAAATCGCCGAGTCGGATTTGATCGTGGTGTGGGGTGGCAATCCGGTGCACACCAACGTCAATCTGATGAACCATATTCAGAAAGCACGCAAGACCCGCGGGGCGAAGCTTGTGGTCGTCGACGTCTACCGGACATCGACCATGGCAGCGGCCGATATCGGTCTGGTGCTACGGCCGGGCACCGACGCGGCGCTGGCCTGTGCCGTGATGCAGGTGATCCTCTCCGAAGGTATGGCGGACGAAGCCTATCTGGCGGAATACACCGATTTCGATGACGAGGTCCGCAATCATCTCGGGCAAAAGACGCCGGAATGGGCGGCAGCGATCACGGGGCTCACGGTCGATGAGATTACCGCGTTCGCGCGGCTATACGGTACGACACAGAGGAGCTACATCAAGTTCGGCGTCGGTTTCACGCGCAGCCGCAACGGCGCGACGAGTATGCACGCCGCC
>JAPPPC010000770.1 GCA_028817685.1 Rhodospirillaceae bacterium | reverse complement strand
CGCTGTTGGGCGAGCACACCTACGATATTCTGGGAGAGGTCGGCTACAGCGAGTCGGACATCGATGCCATGGTCGATTCCGGCGCCCTGCTCGCGCACCAACCGGACCGGTCCGACGAAGCGGCCGAATGATGCCGTATCGCCTGTACAACCGCGTCGGGTCCGGCGGCTTTGTCGTCGAAGCAGCTTTGGCGATGGCGGAAGCGGACTTCGAATTGGAGGAACTCGACTCCCGGCCAAGCACGCCCTTGCCCGAAAGCTTCCGTCACCACAATCCATGGCGGCAGGTACCGACCCTGATCCTGCCGGACGGCTCTACGATGTCGGAAACCGCGGCGATCCTCATCCATCTGGCCGCATGCCATCCGGACAAACCGCTGGGTCCGTCACCCGGTACTGCGGCGCACGCGCAATTTCTGCGCTGGATGGTGTTCGCCAATGTGAACGTCTACGAAGCGATTCTGCGACGCCCCTACACTGAGCGGTACACCACCGATCCGAACGGTCTCGAGGCGGTCCGCGAAGCCTCGACCCTTCGACAGGGGGAAGCGCTGGCCATTCTTGCAGCAGCTATTGATCCGGGGCCCTTCCTTCTGGGTGCAGACATGACCGTGCTGGACGTTTACGTCGCAATGCTCTTCACCTGGTACAACGGCGATACGTCATTTCCCGGGCTGGATGCGCTCAAGGCCGGCGTGAAGGACAACGACACGGTAGGCCCGATCTGGCGGCGTCACTTCGGCGACCGTTAAGACCAGAGGTGCAGGTCGCCATTCGGTTTTCGGCCGATAAAGGTCGCCATGGCGATGCGATCCTTGCCTTTCGGTTCCGCGACGGGAAACACCTCATGCGGATTGCGTGAATTGAACAGAACCACCTCGCCTTCCTCGGGCCGGAAGGTAAAGGTCTGCGCGCCCTCGACAGCGCTGTAGGGCAGCGGGTAGTTCTCCGCGATCTCTCCGTCGCGGCTGCGCTGCCATGTCCAGGGACTATTGTGCAGCACCGTGTGCCCGCCCGACCCGGCCGGCACCTCGGCGTAGAAGTTCCAGGCCAGTTGCGCGGTACAATCCGATACGGTGAGCTGCGGCGCCTGATAGGGCGCGAAGTCGGCATGCAGGGCCAACCCTTCGTTCGAACTGCGGATGATCGTTGCCGAGTAGGCGCGGCCGCCGGGATCGCGGGCGATCGCCACCTCGCTGTCGACGCAATTCCGTAAACGCCCCATCAAGCGCTCGACCGGATCGAACGCACCCGCGAAGACCGGCGCCACTTCCGCTCGCGACGCTTCAGCAGCGTCGAGATACTCCTCGATCAGTTTGTATTTGAACTCGAACTGGGTCAGCCCGATGAAGGCGATCTTCTGCGCCTCGAAGGACGGCGCGGAATGATCGGTCGCGCCCTTCACCACACGGAGATCGCACTGACGCAACCCTTCGGCGAAAGCTTGGCATTCCACCGGGTTCGCAAAACCAGGAATTCGGATCGCTGGTATGCGGTTTGCAAACAGGGCATCCAGGCTCTCAGCGGAAAGCGGATGCGCCTCGTCATCTTGCCACGTGCTCATGACCGATCCTCACCGGAAGGGACCACGCAGTATCTTGTCCCCTGCCCCACCGCGAGGCAACCGGGTCCGACGGGCCATGCAGCCGTGAAATCACATAAGCTGTGACTTCGCGACGCAAGGGCACAGCGTTACACTCCCAATCACTTCCACGACCGCATCGACGCCCCCTCATATGCAGCCCTACCGCATCGACCCTGAAGCCTGGAAGAAGATCACGGTTCGAGATTTCCAGAACGAACCAGCCCCCGGGGGAAACGTATTCGGGAAGGAGTATGCGATGCTCACGCGGCGCATACCCTACGAGATCGACGAGCTAGAAACGGTATTGGCGAACCGAATCCGTCAGTTGAACTTCCTGAGAGATCGGAACAAGACGTTCATGGGGCGGTTGAAAAACCAATTCACCAATGCCCAAACGGAACGGCTGGAGCTTGACGGCATGATTGTAAAACAACTTCTCGAACATCTCCGGGCGGATCCCATGCCCAAAGTCCGACTTCAGTATATCTACAGTATCCCGCAAGAAACCGTGCGCGAATGGTACGCCCTCGCCTTTCCCCAAGGCGAACGGCTGGAAGACCCGGGCAAGAGTTAGCATCGCGGCCGGGTCATTCGTCCGTTCAACCCATTTTGGCCCGGTCGGCTTCAATGGCTAGACTAGGCCAAAGGCTTCAATGCAGGACAGCGGGGAGGCGCGCATGTCGAAC
>JAPPPC010000777.1 GCA_028817685.1 Rhodospirillaceae bacterium | reverse complement strand
GTGCGCGTCGGCGGTGACAACTTGCGCCGCACGTTGGCGATGCTGCCGACCGGTGGCGATAGACCGGCAGCCGCTTCAGCCACAGCCACAGCGCCTCCCAGTGGATCCCTGCCGTGACCTTGAAGATCATAGCCGGGTACCGTGCCAGTGCGCCGGCGAGGGTCGCGGCGGTCAACGGTTTACGCTGTCCGTTGAACGATGCGGCCAACAGCAAACCGTGTTCGTCTTCCTGGCGGATGGCGACCGCGACGGAGTCGCCCGGCGGCAGAATGCGGAAATGATAGGTGCACTCCATCGGCACGAAGGGCGAGACATAGAAGACCTTCTCGCAGCTTTGCCGGATCACGGTTTTCGAAGACGGTTCGACCGGAATGACGTAAGTGTGACGCTCGTGGAAGGTGTTGCGGACTTCGTAGAGAATGGCCGCGGGTTCACCATCCTGCCGATAGCAGAAATAAACGGTCAGCGGATTGAAGGCGTAGCCTAGGATGCGCGGATAGCAGAGGACGCGGATCGGACCGCCATCCGGCTGCAGACCGGCCTCTGCAAGTTTCGCATTGACCCAGGGCCGAAGATCGCGGCCCGACCCGTCGCCATGGTCCCGGTTCCAGAAACTCACAAGCGCGCGCCGATTGTATCCGAATAGCGGCGATCGGCTATCGAGACTGCTGATCTCGTCCAGATCCAGCAATAGGGCGAAAACGTCATAGGACAGGCGATGGCGCCGCGGCCGCACCCTCTGATGCACCACAGGCCCTTCGAACAACGCGGAATGCCGGGGCTGGATCATGCGGCAACCGGGAGTGGGTCGGTTATCGAAATGCGGCCGGATTCGTTCTCGACCGTCCAGGGACGCCGCACGCCGCCGAGCGCCTCGGCAACGGCAAGGCCGGACTGCAGCGCGTCTTCGTGGAAGCCGTAACCGAAATAGCTGCCGCAGAACCAGACACCGCCTCGGCCCTGAAGCGACCAGAGCCCGTCTTGTGCCGCCATCGCCGCACCGTCGAACTGAGGATGCTCATAGGAGAACTCGCGAAGCAGCGTATTTTCAGCGGGCTCGGTTGTTGGATTGAGGGTCACAAACAGCGGATCGGTCTCGGCGATGCCCTGAAGCTTGTTCATCCAGTAGGTTACACAAAGCGGAGTGTCGAATGCCGGGCCTCCCGATTGCAAATAGTTCCAGCTCGACCAGACGCGTTTCCGCTTGGGCATGAGCGTTTCGTCGCAATGCAAAACGGCACGGTTCGTCGAATAACCGATCGCACCGAGCAAACTGCGCTCCTGCGCGCTGGGCGCCTGAAGCAGCCGGAGCACTTGATCCGCATGGGTCGCGAGAACGACATGGTCGAATTCCTGAACGCTATTCTTCTCGGAGGCGACGATGACCTTGCCATTCCGGCGCGCCACCGTCACGGCACCGCATCCCGTCCGAATTCTATCGCCGTACGAAGCCGTCAACCGTTTCACATATTCGCGGCTGCCGCCGTCAACCGTACGCCAAATCGGGCGATCGGCGATCTGCAACAAGCCATGACTGTCGAAGAAACGGATGAAGGCTGCGGCAGGAAAGGCGAGCATTTCCTCCGCGGTGGCGGACCAGATGGCAGCTCCCATGGGCAACAGGTGATCATCGATGAAGGCCGCGGAATAGCCGTTCGCCGCAAGGTAGTCGCCCAAACTTTCCCGCGAAGATTTGGGTTCGGCCAGGAGACCCGGCGCGTCGCGATAGAAACGGCGGACATCCTTCAGCATGGCCCAAAAGCGCGGGCGCACCAAATTGCGCCGTTGTCCGAACAACCCATTCAAGTCGGTTCCGGAATATTCCAGCCGCCCGGCGTCGAGGGATGCGGCAAAGGACATGTCGCTTGCCTTGGTCGGGACGTCGAGATGGCGGAACAGTGCCGTCAAATTCGGATAGCTACGCTCGTTATAGACGATAAAGCCGGTATCGACGTCGATCGGCCCCGCCCGTCCCGGGACGGTCACGGTGTTCGAATGGCCGCCGATACGGTTTTCTTGCTCATAAATCGTTACGTTATGCTTCTGCGAGAGCAGCCATGCGGCGCTCATTCCAGCAATCCCGGTTCCGATGACGGCGATGTCGAGCGTGGGAAAAGAATTGACCATGTGGAATTTCGTTCCGATAAGTTCTGCAGGGCTCAGAATTGAGCGATGCTAGGATTACGGGGACGATAAGAAATCAGATCACAGATGGAAAAAATAATTTGCCCCAGGTGATCCAACTGCCGGCAGGTCGCGTAAACTCGGCATGTATGCGCAGACAACGGCCATTCGAAACGACCACGACACCCCGCCTTCCGGGGCGGTGCGGTCGATTTCGAATAATACCATACCCCGCGCATCGCCCTCGGTTCGCCAGGGAGCGGCCTCGTTGAACGACAAATTGATCGCTATTGCGCAGAGGCAGGACCGTTCGGCTTTTGCCGAGCTGTACACGCATTTCGCGCCTCGTATTAAGGCGTTCATGCTGAAGCGGGGATGCGACAGCGCGACGGCGGAAGAGATCGCACAGATGACGTTGGTCGCGGTCTGGCAAAAGGCACAGCTGTTTCAGCCAGAAAAAGCGTCCGCGTCGACTTGGATATTCACGATCGCGCGGAACTTGCACATCGACCTTGTCCGCAAGGCCAAGCGGCCGGAACCAGATCCAAACGATCCGTTTTTCGTGCCGTCCGGTGACAAGCAGGCCGATGACAGCATCGCGGAGGCACAAGATGCCGCCCGGGTCCGCGCGGCAATTGCGACGTTGCCGCCGGATCAACAGGAAGTGTTAAGGCTGTCCTTCTACGAAGACATGTCGCACGGACAAATCTCCAGCGCGTTGGGCCTTCCCCTGGGTACCGTGAAGTCGCGGATCCGCTTGGCCTTTCGCCGTATCCGAAGTGACCTCGGAGACCAACAATGAATATCGAACATCATGTGAGCGACGCTTTGTTGATGCGTTACGCCGCCGGCGGGCTGGGGGAAGCCTGGTCATTGGCGATTGCGACGCATGCGGCCCTATGCCCGATTTGCCGCGACGCTATCGCGCAGGCGGAAGCCGTCGGCGGTGCATTGGTCGATGAGATCGAGCCCGCGCCGATGGCCGAATGTGCGTTCAACGACATCATGGTCCTGCTGGATGCCGAGGACGCGCCGGCGCCGGTGCAAAAACCCATGAAACAAACCATTTCGGGCGGCGTTGCGTTGCCGGAACCCTTGCGGTCCTATGTGCAGTCCGGCGACGCGATTCAGAACGCCGACTTGCCATGGCAGCGTCTGGGACTGGGTGCCTACCATATTCCAATTGCGATGTCGGACCGGTCCGCGGCCGCGCGGCTGCTGCGCATCCCCGCAGGCCGCCCCGTCCCAGAGCACGGTCACGGCGGCTTGGAACTTACATTGGTCCTGTCCGGCGCGTTCACCGATGGAGAGGCTCATTTCGGCGCCGGTGACATACAGGAAGCGGACGAGGCTCTGACCCATCAGCCGCACGCGGTAGCGGGCGAAGATTGTATTTGTCTGGCCGTGCCGGCCGCGCCTCTCCGTTTCAGCAGCCCCATCGTCCGCCTGATGCAGCCTTTGCTGAAAATTTAGCGCCGACGCCGCGAGCCCACGGCGAACGGCGTTTTTTGGGGAATTGGTGGAGCCGAGGGGAATCGAACCCCTGACCTTCGCATTGCGAACGCGACGCTCTCCCATCTGAGCTACGGCCCCGCACCAGCCGGACAGCCCGCGGGCGGCCCGGTCGAAGTGGCGGGAATATGTGTGCGGCGGGGGGTGCTGTCAAGTACTGCAAACCGCCATATCGGGGTATCGTCGGGCTTGCCACCCTCTTGCAACAGGCGGTAATTTCACCGCCTGATTCGTTCCAACCGACGGGCGACGCGCGCTATGCAATCAATCCTCTGGCTGATCGACACCGTCATCACCCTCTACATCTGGTGTCTGATCATCTCCGCCATCCTCAGTTGGCTGGTCGCCTTCAATGTGGTGAACACACAGAACCGCATTGTCTACATGATCGGCGATTTCCTGTATCGCGTCACCGAACCGGCATTGGCGCCGATCCGGCGTTTTCTGCCGAATCTCGGCGGGATCGATATCTCACCGATCGTCCTGATCCTGCTGCTGTTGTTCATCCGCAGCCTGCTGTTCGAATACGCACGGTTTTGAGCGCCACGCCGTTTTGGCGCACGGATGACGGCGCCATCGTGACGGTACGGCTGGCGCCAAAAGCCAAGGCGAACCGAATCGTCGGCGTCGCGACACTGGCCGACGGCACCACCGCCCTGAAAGCGCGCGTTACCGCCGCCCCGGAACGCGGCAAAGCGAACGCCGCCCTCATCGCACTGCTGGCCAAGGAATGGCGTCTGCCGAAATCGTCATTCCAAATCGCCGCCGGCGCCACAGACCGGCGCAAACGGGTTGCGGTCACCGGCGACCCCGATACTCTGCAACAATTCACCGACGACTGGATGGCGAAACATCATGGCTGACAACGACAAGATCATCGACGGCAAGGCCTTTGCGGAGGCGCTGCGCGGCCGAATCGCGGGTGCCGTAAGCACACTCAAAGCCGAGCATGGGGTCACCCCCGGGCTCGCCGTCGTGCTGGTCGGCGAGGACCCGGCCAGCCAAGTCTATGTCCGCAACAAGGCGAAGCAGACCGTCGCCTGCGGGATGGAAAGCTTCGAGCACCGGTTGCCGGCGGAGACATCTCAAGCGGACTTGCTCTCCCTCATCGCCAAACTCAACGCTGACGGCGCGGTGCACGGTATTTTGGTGCAACTGCCGCTGCCCGACCAGATCGAGGAACAGGCGGTCATCGACGCGGTCGATCCGGATAAGGATGTCGACGGATTCCACGTGGTGAACACCGGCCGGCTGGCCACCGGCGCGCCGGCCATGGTGCCTTGCACGCCGCTGGGGTGCCTGATGATGCTGCAGGACCGGCTCGGCGACCTGTCCGGGCTGGAAGCGGTGATCGTCGGCCGCTCGAATATCGTCGGCAAACCGATGGCCGCCCTGCTAACGGGCGCGAACTGCACCGTCACCATCGCCCATTCGCGCACCCGCGACCTGGCCGCCGTCTGCCGCCGCGCCGACATCCTGGTCGCCGCCGTCGGCCGGCCGGAAATGATCCGCGGCGACTGGGTCAAGCCTGGCGCCGCGGTCATCGATGTCGGCATCAACCGGGTGCCGGCGGCTGAAGAGGGCAAGACACGGCTGGTCGGCGACGTCGCGTTCGCGGAAGCCGCCGAGGTCGCCGGGGCCATCACCCCGGTGCCGGGCGGCGTCGGTCCCATGACCATTGCGGTTTTGCTGCGCAATACGGTGGTTGCCGCCTGCCGTCAGGCCGGGGTTACGGAACCGGAGATTTAACCTTCCCGCCCCACACCGGGAGCGACAGCACGGCGCCCAGCGCCATGGCCCCGCCGCCGATCAGGAAGACGGCGGTATAGCTGCCCGTCGCGTTGAACAGCGCGACCAGCAGGTAACCGCCGACCGTCTGTGACAGCCCGACCGAGAGCACCATGCGCCGCCAGACATGCGGCATGTCGCGCGCGCCGACGACCTGGCGCGCGCGTCCGGAAATCACCGCCGACAGGCCCGGCTGCGCGCCGAAGATAAGTGAGGAGGCGACCAGGACCAGCGCCCCGGGGAACAGCACCGGGATGGCGATCCCGACCGCCAATACCGCGAAGACCAGGACGAGCGCTGCGGCGAACCCGATCCGGTCCGCCAACCATCCGCACAGATAGGTACCGCCCACCGCACCGACGCCGACCAGGACCCACTGCACGCCGCCTTCGATCATCCCAAGGCCGAGCCCGCGCGCGACGTAGTCGACCCAATAGATCGAATGCGGCACCAGGCCGATGGCGAACAGCCCCTGTGCCACGACCAACCGCGTCGATGCGCCCTCCCAGGGCGGGGGTGTGTGGGATTCGGGCTCCGGCGCCTCGCGCGCGGCCGACAACCCCCACCAGCCCAGCACCACACCCACGGCGCCGACCAGCGCAAGTCCGGTCCAGGCCGCGGCCAGACTGTGTTCCAGCAGCCACGGCACCAAGGTTCCCGACAGCAAGATGGCCGTCCCCACGCCGGTAAAAACGACGCCGGTCGCCTTGCCTAGCCGGTCGCCCGGCACGGATGTGGTGACCAGCGCCAGGCTATAGATCATCAAGACCGCGACGGTGACGCCGACCAGCCCGCGCCACCAGACGAGCCATAGGAAACCGAAAGGAAAGATACTGGCGACGAGGCAAATCAACGAAATCGCCAGCGCCGCCTTGAGCACCGGAAGGGTTCGATACCGCCGCCGAAGAAACGGCACGGCGAGCGCGCCCAGCAGATAGCCCCCCAAATTGAAGGCGCCGACATAGCCGGCCTCCGCCTCGCTCAACGCGCCATCCAGGATGATGGCGGGGATCAGCGGCGTATAGGAAAACCGGCCGATCCCCATGCCGACGAGCAGGGTCGCGCCGCCACCGATTGCCAGTCGCAGCCAGACCGGCAAAGGCTATTCCTTCATCGGCAGTCGCAGGCGGACAACGCCTTTGAAATCGTTCGGATCGACCGGCTGTCCCTTGCGGGTGATCTCGATACGCCCTGTCCTGGCCAGGTGGACCATCTGCTGTTTCACCGCCTTGAGGTAGCGCCGCCACAAATCCGGCGGATCCTTGGGCTTGGCCCGGCTTGCCGCAAAGGCGCGGGCGATGTCCATCGGCGAGGCCGACTTGCCGGGTCCCAAAGCGTGCAGCGTGTCGAAGATGGCGTCGACGATCCGGTCGGGATTTTGTTCTTTTTCCTTGTCCATGGGAGTCTTCTAGCACGCTGCCAGTGCCAGGAACCACGTACAAACGACAATAGCCGATTGGTCGGTCTATACTGGACGTCGCCCGACACAGCGTTAGAATCGCACCCATGATCGGCACGATCGAAAGCCTAGCCCTCGCCGCCGCCGCGTTTGTCGGTGGGCATTTCATCCTGTCCAGCTTGCCGGTACGGCAGGGTCTGACCGGCATGATCGGCGAGAACGGGTTTCGCGGCCTCTACAGCGTGGTCGCCATCGCGAGCTTCGTCTGGATGCTTTACGCCTACGGTGCCGCGCCCTACGTCGAACTGTGGGCGCTGAACGACGGGCTGCGTCTGGTGCCGATCGCCATCCTGCCCTTCGCCTGTCTGTTCGCCGTGGTCGGCATCACGACCCGGACGCCGACCGGCGTTGGCGGCGAAAAATTGCTCGATGATCCACACCCGGTCCGCGGTATCGCCACGATCACGCGCCATCCCTTCCTATGGGGCGTCGCGCTGTGGGGTATCGCGCACATGATCGCCAATGGCGACGTGGGAAGTCTGATCCTGTTCGGCGGTTTGACGATCCTGGCGCTGGGCGGCATGGCGCATATCGACCACCGTCGGCGCGAGGCGGCGGGCGCCGGCTGGGGACCGGTGGCGCTCAGCACCTCGGCGATCCCGTTTCTGGCGGCGATACAGGGCCGCACCAAGATCGACTGGGCCGGTATCGGCATCACAAGGCCGCTTGCCGGCCTCGCCGTCTATGTCGTCTTCCTCGCCGCGCACGGCTCCCTGTTCGGGGTCCCGGCGCTGCTTTAGGCTTAACCTTCGCCGCGTTTGTTGGCCAGCCGCAGGCGCAGCGCGTTCAGCTTGATAAAGCCTTCTGCGTCGCGCTGATCGTAGACCGCGTCTTCCTCGAAGGTCACATGCTCCAGGCTGTACAGGCTGTCCGGGCTGGTGCGGCCGATCGTATGGATGGCGCCCTTGTAGAGCTTCAGGCGGACCGAACCGTTGACGTGCTCTTGGCTCTTGTCGATCAGCGCCTGCAGCATCTCGCGTTCGGGCGAGAACCAGAAACCGTTATAGATCAGCTCCGCGTAGCGCGGCATGATCTCGTCCTTCAAATGCATGGCGCCCCGGTCGAGGGTGATCGATTCCATCGCCCGATGGGCAGCCAGCAATATGGTGCCGCCCGGCGTCTCATAGACCCCGCGGGACTTCATGCCGATGAAGCGGTTTTCCACCAGATCGAGCCGACCGATCCCATTGGCGCCCGCCATCTCGTTCAGTCGGGTCAGGAGGCTGGCCGGCGAAAGCGCCTCGCCGTCAACGGAAACCGCGTCGCCCTTCTCGAAGCCGATCTCGACGACCGTCGGCGTGTCCGGCGCATCTTCCGGCCGCACGGTGCGTGAATAGACGTATTCTTCCGCCTCCTCCGCCGGATCTTCCAATACCTTCCCCTCGGCGGAGATGTGCAGCAGGTTGGCATCGACTGAGAAGGGCGCCTCGCCGCGCTTGTCCTTCGGCACGGGAATCTGATGCTGCTCGGCATATTCGATCAGCCGCGTGCGGCTGGTCAGATCCCATTCGCGCCAGGGCGAGATTACCTTGATATCGGGGTTCAGTGCGTAATAACCCAGCTCGAAGCGTATCTGATCGTTGCCCTTGCCCGTCGCGCCATGCGCCACGGCATCCGCGCCGGTCTGGCGTGCGATCTCGATCTGCCGCTTGGCGATCAGCGGCCGCGCAATCGAGGTGCCCAGCAGATAGGTGCCCTCATAGACCGTGTTGGCGCGGAACATCGGGAACACGTAGTCGCGAACGAACTCCTCGCGCAGATCCTCGATGAAGATCTCCTTCACGCCCAGCATCTCGGCTTTCTTGCGCGCCGGCTCCAGCTCTTCGCCCTGCCCCAAATCGGCGGTGAAGGTCACCACCTCGCACTGATACTCGTCCTGCAGCCATCGCAGGATGACCGACGTATCCAGCCCGCCCGAATAGGCGAGCACCACCTTGTTCACAGTGTCTTTCGTCGGTTTGTCGGACATGGCTTCAGCCCCTCCACGGCGGTTGCGGCGGCGCAGTATAGGCATTGCGTTTTCCCCCGCAAGCGTCCCTTGCGCCCGCGGCGAAAAGATCGGAAGGTCTGGCAAACGCAATCAGGGAGTTCCATACCGATGACCGACCAACTCTTAACCGAAGCCGAGCTGGATGCGCTGCGCGCGCTCGACACGCCGACAATTTGCAACGCGCTGGAAATCGTCGCGCCGGAGCGCCGGGCCATCGGGTTCACGACCACGCCACTGGTCTGCCCGCGGCCGGAACTGCCGCCCATCGTCGGCTATGCGCGAACGGCGCGCCAGCGCTCTATGCGCCCGGCACAGGCGGGGATCGCCGACCGGGTCGAATATTACGAATATGTCGCCGAAGCCCCCGGCCCGACCATCGTCATCATCGAGGATATAGACACCCAACCCGGCTACGGGGCCTTCTGGGGCGAGGTGAACAGCAACATCCACAAGGCGATCGGTTGCCTGGGCGTGATCACCAGCGGCAGCATCCGCGACATTCCCGACTGCGCGGAAGGCTTCCAGCTTCTCGCCGGCAATATCGGTCCATCACACGCGCATGTGCACATTGTCGATTTCGGCGGACCGGTGAATGTTCACGGCATGGATGTGGAATCGAACGATCTGGTGCATGCCGACCAGCACGGCGCCGTCGTCATCCCGATCGAGGTCGCCCGCGACGTCCCAGCCGCAGCGCAGAAGATCATCGACCGCGAGGCCATCGTACTGGAAGCCTGCAAGGCGCCCGGCGCCGGAATCGAGAGCGTCAAGGCGGCGCTGGCAAAAGCGGCGGAATATCATTGAACGAGCGGCAATTCCGTTCTCCCCTCACCCTCCCGCGCCGCGGGCCCCTCCCTCTCCCCAGGGGAGAGGGTTGGGG
>JAPPPC010000497.1:4330-9779 GCA_028817685.1 Rhodospirillaceae bacterium | reverse complement strand
GATTGAGGAGGGCCGCGACATGACTGCGAAACGAGTCATCCTCGAAATGGGCGCCGGCAACGATCTGCATGGCAAGGACTACACCAAGGCCGCGTGCCGCGCCGTCGACGACGCGCTGCACCACAGCTCGCTCGTGATGATCCGCACCCTGGGCGTCAACAAGGACGACGTGCTGGTTGACGTCACGATTGGCGTGGCGAAGCCCGAAGAGGTCGATACCGAGGCCGTCAAAGCGAAGCTGCCCGTCGGTCAGGTGACGGTCAACGCGGTCAAGGGTGGTCTTGACCTGCCCGATGCGGACACCGGTGACACCCTGGTGATGGCCAGTGCCGCGATAGAGGTGCGGCTGGACCTGGATTAGAGCTGCGCGAAGTCGAGCGCGCGTCCCAAATCATCTTGCAGGTCCAGCGGATCTTCCAGACCGACTGACAGGCGCACGAGGCCGCCGCCGATACCGAGCTGTTCGCGCTCCTCGTCACTCAGCCGCTGGTGCGTGGTGGTCTGCGGGTGGGTGATAAGACTTTTTGCGTCGCCAAGATTGTTTGACAGGTCGATGATCTCAAGCGCGTTGAGGAACTTGAACGCGGTCTCCTTGCCGCCGTTCAATTCGAAGCTGACCACCGTACTGGCGCCGCTCATCTGCCGCTTGCACAATTCATGCTGGGGGTGCGACTCGAGACCGGGATAGATCACCCGGTCGAGCGTCTCTTGCGCTTCGAGGAACCGTGCGATCTGCAAAGTATTCTGACAGTGCTGGCGGACGCGCAAATCGAGCGTCTCCAACCCCTTCAAGCAGATCCAGGCGTTGAACGGGCTCATTGCCGGGCCGGTATGGCGCATGAAGGGCGTGACGAATTCCTTATGAAATTCCTTGTCGCACAGGATCGCCCCGCCGAGTGCGCGTCCCTGACCGTCGATATGCTTGGTCGTGGAGTACACGACGATGTCGGCGCCCAGTTGCAGCGGCCGCTGCAGCATCGGGGTGGAGAAGACATTGTCGACGATCACGCGGGCGCCGGCCTTGTGTGCCAACGCGGAAACCGCCGCGAGGTCGATAATCTCCAGGGTCGGATTGGTCGGCGTTTCCAGGAAGACGCATTTGGTCTTGCGGCTGAGCGCCTCTTCCCATTCCGCTAGATTCGTGCCGTCGACGACACGCGTTTCGACGCCAAGCCGTGGCAAGATGTCGGTCACGATATAAAGGCAGGATCCGAAGAGGGCACGGGAGGCGACGACGTAGTCGCCCGCCTCGACCTGGCAGGCCAGCGCTGCGAATACGGCAGCCATACCGCTGGCCGTCGTGGCGCAGGCTTCTGCGCCTTCGAGCAGGGCGAGCCGTTCTTCCAGCATCGAGAGGGTCGGGTTGGCGTAGCGGGAATAGATGTAACGGTCTTTGTCGCCGGCGAAGGCCGCTTCCGCTTCCTCGGCCGACTCGTAGACGTAGCCGGACGACATGTAGAGCGCTTCGCTGGTTTCGTTGAATTCGCTGCGGGTCAATCCACCCCGCACTAAGTTTGTCGCCGTCCGCCAGCGCGGATCACAGCACACCGTTTTCGTCATCGCTCCCTCCCATAGGCGACCTCGCTGGAGACGGGGCAATGAAAAAACCCCGACCGCGAGGCCGAGGTTTACAAACAAAACCGTTCGGACCTTTTAGCGGTTTATTTAACGTGGCCGCAATCCGGTCGGACAAATCGCCACGAGAGAGGGCTAGTTACAGCGTCGTGTGTTTCGCGTCAAGGGCGAAATAAGCGCATTGCTGTGCCACCGGCTATTCGAGCGGTTTCAAATCGCCCAGCATGGTTGGAATCAATTCCGAGACGGTGGGGTGGATATGCATCGCTCGTTGGATCACCGTATAGGGTGCGCCCGCATACATCAGATCGGTGACCGCATGGACAATTTCGTCCCCGCCGATGCCGAGGAAGGCGGCGCCCAGGATTTTGTCGGTTTCTGCGTCGATCAGCATCTTCATGAAACCCTGCGTCTCGCTGCGCTCCTTCGCGCGGCCCACACGGCTCATCATCATCTTGCCGATCAAGGCGGGCCGGCCTGACTTCCGGACCTCGCGTTCGGTCATGCCGACCCGACCGAGCGGCGGATCGACGAACAGGCCGTAAGTCATGATCCGGTCCGTGACCCGGCGCGGGTCGTCATCAAACATGTTCGCGGCGAGAATTTCGTAGTCGTTGTAAGAGGTGTGGGTGAAGGCACCACGGCCATTAGCGTCGCCGACGCACCAGATATGCGGCACGCTGGTACGCAGCTGATCGTCGACGGTGACGAAGCCACGCTTGTAGGTTTCGACGCCTGCCTTGTCGAGGCCCAGATCGTGCGTATTCGGCACGCGTCCGACGGCGAGCAGCACGTGGCTGCCAACGGCTTCTTCCGGCCCATCCGGGCAATCGGAGGTGACCGCGATTTGGTTGCCGCGCATCTCGAACGCGGCGCAGCTCGCCTTCAGACGGACCTCGATGCCCTCATTCTGCAGTATTTTCAGGATTGCCTCGGAAACGTCCTCGTCTTCGCGCGCGACCAGCCGGTCGCCACGATGGACGACGGTGACCTTGCTGCCGAAACGGCGATAGATCTGCGCGAATTCCAGGCCGATATAGCTGCCGCCGATGACGATCAGGTGGTCCGGCAGGAAGTCGACTTCCATGATGGTCGAATTTGTCAGATAGGGGACGTCATGGATGCCCGGCATGTCGGGCACCAGCGCGCGGCCGCCGACATTGAGGACGATCCTGTCCGCCTCCAGTAGTTCGCCATTGACGCTGACCGTATTCGGACCTTCCAGGCTGCCATGGCCCTCATAGACGGTGAGCCCGTCCATGTTTTTCAGCCAGTTGGTGACGCCCTGGTTCGATTGCTGGACGATACCGTCCTTGCGCGCCTTGACCGCTTTCATATCCATATTGACCGGGCCGTCGATGACGACGCCGAAATCGCTGCCTCGGCGGGCCATGTGTGCGGCACGGGCACTTGCGACCAGCGCTTTGGTGGGGATGCAGCCGACATTGACGCAGGTGCCGCCGAACAGCTTGCGTTCGATGATCGCGGTCTTGAGACCTTCCTGGGTTATGCGTTGCGCAATAGACGGGCCGGATTGGCCCGTGCCGATGATGATCGAGTCGAACTTTTCCGCCATGGCCTTGCTCCCCTGAAGTGTCGCGCCGCGGCGCGAGATCTGTCTCACATACAACTGCTTTGATGCGTGAGCGTGCCACCGGGGTACAAAAATAATTTCGTCGGCGTCACTCCGCTTTCTTCGCGGCCAGAATTGCCTGCACAAGGTCTTCCGGCACGTCCGCCGGGACCGGGTCGTTGGGATCGTCAAACGCGGCCTTGCCCAACGCGATGCTGCGCTCGTAGGCGGCGAGATAGCGCTGGCAATCCATGCATAGGAAAAGATGCATCTTGAAGACCGCGCGTTTGATGGTCGGCAAAGAACCGTCAAGATAATCCATGATGAACGCCTCGAACTCACCGCAGGTAATCATCAGCGGGAGTTTGAACATGGCGCCATGCAGGCGTCTCGATTGGGGCTTTGGGGTCGTCATAGCTCACCTCTGGTCCATTGACCTTCCAGCAGCTTCTTCAGTGCCGCGCGTGCCCGGTGCAATCTGGTTTTTACCACGGGCACGTTCGTTTCCAGCAGTTCGGCAACCTCGGCTGCGCTGAATTCTTCGATGTCGCGAAGGACGAGGACGGCGCGGTAGATGTCCGGCAGCGCGTCGATCGCGTCGCGGACGGCCTGTCGGGATTGCCCGCGTTCGAGCGAGCGCTCGACCGGCTCCTCAAACTGCCACATAGGTTCAATACGGCAGCCATTGGCGTCGAACTCCGGCAGGAGCCCGTCGATCGACGGGGCATCGCCCCGTTTCCGTTTGCGCAGAATGCCCAATGCGGTGTTGACCACGATCCGGTGGAGCCAAGTGCGATAGGCGGACCGCCCTTCGAAGCTGTCGGCATTCGAGAAAGCCGACAAGTAGGCGTCCTGCACGCACTCGCGGGCGTCGTCGTCATTGCCAAGCAGGCGGCGCGCCACGGCCAGCATCGCGCCGCCATGGTCGCGGACAGCCCGCTCAAGTTCGGCAGTATCGGTAGGTTGAATGGGCGCCTTCGCGTCCATGCCGACCGGTCAGGTCACGATCTTGAAGTAAGTATCTTTCTTGGCGATCTTGCCGTCGCGGATCGTGAAGATATCGAGGCCGAGCCAGCTTTGCTTGGTGCCGTCGGGCAAGGTGGCCTTCCGGTGCCATTCGGAAAATCCTTTGCCACCATCGACCCGGTCGTCGATGGGGTGCCACTGGATATCCGGGCAGCGCGCGAACAGCTCTGAGAAAAAGCCGCGCAGGGTCTCCTTGCCGACATAGCGCTGACCATGGATGTCCGGGCCCAGTGCATTGTCGAACACACCGTCATCAGCGAAGTGATCGATAATCGCGTCGACATCGTGATTGTTGAAGGCGTTGCCGATCGCCTGCAATAGCTCGACCGTGGCGCCGCTCGGGCGATCCAGTTCCGTGACGCTCATGATTAGTCCTCCCAATTTCGGATTTCTTCGATTATAGCGCAGGGATTGAACGGATATAGTGCGCGCTTCGGGCTCGCCGGAAGGACGTAAAATATGAACGAATTGATCGCCGCCACCGCCCGCGACGTTGTTGCGCGCTTGCGCCGCAAGGAAATTACCCCGCTTGAGCTGATTGATGCGGCACTCGCCCGGATCGAGGCGGTGAACGGCGCGGTGAACGCAGTGCCGACCCTTTGCGCGGATCGGGCTCGGGAACGGGCGGCTTCCGTGTCCGCCGACAGCCTGCTGGCCGGCCTACCGATCTTGGCTAAAGATCTTGTCGATGTCGAAGGCGTTCGCACGACCTACGGATCGCCGATTTTCAGCGACCATGTGCCGGAGGCGTCGAACTTCCTGATCGACAAACTGGAAGGCAACGGCGCTGTTGTGATGGGCAAATCGAACACGCCGGAGTTCGGTGCCGGCGCGAACACGTTCAACGAGGTCTTTGGCCGAACGGTCAATCCCTACGACACGGCGCTGACCTGCGGCGGTTCGTCGGGTGGATCGGCGGTTGCCTTGGCGACCGGCATGGCCTGGCTGGCGACCGGATCCGACTTGGGTGGATCGCTGCGTATACCGGCGGCGTTCTGCAATGTCGTGGGATTTCGTCCGGGGCCGGGCCGGGTGCCGCACGGACCGCTGCTGGAACCCTTCACACCGCTTTGGATCGACGGGCCGATGGGCCGCGACGTCGCCGATGTCGGGCTGTTTCTCGATGCCATGTGCGGCTACGACCGGCGCGACCCGCTGACGTATGACGCGCCGGAAGACAGTTATCTCAACGCCGCGTCCGCTCCAAAAGCGCCGGCCCGCATCGGCTTCTCCGCCGACCTAGGGATCACGCCGGTCGATGCAGAAGTGACATCG
>JAPPPC010000497.1:0-4320 GCA_028817685.1 Rhodospirillaceae bacterium | reverse complement strand
TGGAGTAGTGACTTTGATCTGCGCCGACGATATACGGTAGTTCGAGTCCGGCGGTACCGATGTCACGGATAGCTGTCCCGATTTCTCGGCAGCGCATGATGCCTTTGCGACCCTGCGCGCGGCCTCTTTCGCGACGGTCATGGAGGAGATCCTCGACGCCCACCGCGACAAGCTGAAGCCCGAGGTCATTGGCAATATCGAGCAGGGGCTGGCGCTCAAAGCGTCTGATATCGGTGTGGCGGAGCGGCAGCGGGCCGCGCTGTGCGCCGAAATGGCCGTATTCTTCGGCGATCATGATGTGCTCGCAACGCCTTGCGTGGCGGTGCCGCCCTTCCCAGTGGAAATCCGTTATCTGGAGGAAATTAACGGGAAGCAGTTAACAAGCTACGTCGAATGGCTAGCGCTCACCTATGCGATTACGCTTACGAGTTGCCCGGCGATTTCGGTGCCGTGCGGGTTCACGGAAGCGGGATTGCCGGTCGGCATGCAGCTTGTCGGCAGGCCGCGTGGAGAAGCGGATCTGTTGCGCATCGCGGCCGCGTGCGAAGCCGAGATGGCGCTACCGAAGGGGCCGGTTGACCCGAAACTCGCGGCTTGAGCGATCGCACCCTATAATGCGCATCAGTTGTTGCAATATTCGTTTCAAAGGAAGGTTTTATGACCGAACAGGATGCCGCGATGGGGTTTGCCGCGCCCCATGATACGCCGGTTCCGTATATCCATCGGATCACGACGTATTATCTGGCACTCGGCTACGACAACCCGTACCGCTGGGCGCAGTACACGGATGTGCCGTTTACGCCCCTGAAGAAACCGCTGTCGGAATCGCGGGTCGCGCTTGTGACGACCGCTGCCCCGTACCAGCCCGACAAGGGCGATCAGGGGCCGGGAGCCGCCTACAACGCGTCGGCTAAATTCTACAAGGTGTATTCGGGCGAGACTGACAAGGAACACGATTTGCGTATCTCGCATCTTGGCTACGACCGCAAATACACCACGGCGGAAGATATCAACACCTACTTTCCGCTGGGCCAGTTGCATAAGGCGGCGGAAGCCGGCCGTATCGGTGACGTGGCACCGCGCTTCCATGGCTCGCCAACAAATCGTAGCCAGGTCACCACGATCGAGCAGGACTGCCGGGATATCCTGGCGCGTGTCCGCGAGGATGAGGCCGACGCCGCGGTCATTGTCGCGAATTGACCGGTGTGTCATCAGACCGTGAGTCTGATTGCACGCTACCTCGAAGAGAACGGCATTCCGACAGTTGTCATGGGCTGCGCTAAGGACATCGTCGAGCATTGCGGTGTACCGCGTTTCCTGTTCAGCGACTTCCCGCTGGGGAATTCCGCCGGCAAGCCGAACGATCCTGGTTCGCAGGAATTTACCCTCGATCTGGCCTTGCGGGTTCTTGAAACCGCGGTCGGTCCCCGCACGACAGTGCAGTCGCCGCTGCGTTGGAACGAGGATGGCCGCTGGAAGATCGACTTCAGCAATGTCGAGCAGATGTCCGAAGAGGAGCTGCAGAAACGACGCGACGCTTTCGATGAGGTGAAGCGTGTCGCGGCCAAGCAGCGACAGGAAGCCGGACTGAAAGTCTCGGCGGCGGAGTAGGGGATGAGCAAACCCTTTGACGGGATCCGCATCCTGGACTTTACCCAGGTCTTTGCGGGTCCTTTCGCCAGCTATCAGCTGTCCTTGATGGGGGCGGACGTCATCAAAGTCGAACGGCCGGGCGGTGAGGATTTTCGCCGTTCCGTGCCGAACGACGATTGGGTCGGCAAGTCCATGTCTCCCGGTTGGATGGCGGTGAACGCCAACAAACGGGACGTCTCCTTCGATCTGAAGAATCCGAAATCCGTCGCGATCATCAAGCGACTGGCGAAAAATGCCGACGTGGTGATGGAGAATTTCCGACCGGGTGTGATGGACCGGCTGGGGATCGGTTACGAGGCCTTGTCGGCGGTCAATCCGAAACTGATCTACTGCGCCCTGTCCGGCTTCGGGCAAAGCGGGCCGGAGAAAAACACGCCGGCCTATGATGGCAAAATCCAGGCAGTCTCCGGCATCATGTCAATCACCGGCCATGAGGAGATGGGGCCGACGCGGGCCGGTTTCGCGGTCTGCGATGCCCTGACAGGGATGACCGGTGCCTTCGCCATTGCCAGCGCGATCCGCCAGCGAGACCAGACCGGCAAGGGGCAGATGATCGATGTTGCCATGCTCGATTCCACCCTGACCTTTCTGTCTCCCGGTGTCGCCGATTACACGGTCGCGGGGCACGAACAAGGGCAATTCGGCAACATGGCGATCAGCCGCAAGCCGACGGCCAACCTGTTCAAGGTGAAGGACGGTTACATCCTGCTGGCGGTCAACAGCGACGGTCAGTTTGAAGGGTTGATGAAGGCGATCGGCCGTTCTGATCTCCTGGACGATCCGCGCTTCGCCGACTGGCAGACTCGGATCGAGAACGAAGCGCCCCTGCGCGAGATCATCGAAGATGTGTTCGCGGAGGCGGATGCGAAAACCTGGGAGAAGCGGCTGGCCGAGGCCGACGCCCCCGCGTCCCGCATTTATTCGATTGCCGATGCGGTCAATCATCCGCAACTCGCCCATCGCGACGTGTTGCAACAAACAGAGGGGCCGGACGGTCCGATAACCTTGGTCGGCACTGGTTTCTCCTACGCGCATGGCGGCGCCTCACTGGAGCGGCCGCCGCCGGAAGTGGGACAGCACACCGAAGAGGTGCTCGCGGAAATGGGTTTCGACGCCGGAGAGATAACGTCGTTGCGTGACGAGGGCGTGTTCTGACGAAAAGGGAGGAACGACGTGGCGCTTGATTTGATTCTCAGGGGCGCGCGCTTGCCGGACACGGAAGGCACGCGGGATATCGGGATCGAGGATGGGCGTATTGTTGTGATCGACCCGGCACTTTCGGCCGATGGCGAAGCGTTGGATCTCGCGGGCGCGTTGGTCACGCCGGGACTGATCGAAACCCATATCCATCTCGACAAATCGCGCATCCTAGACCGGTGCTCCCCGTCGCCGGATCGGGGCACCGATCACATGGCGCGGGTCGCGGCGGTGAAGCCGGACTTCACCGTGGAAGATGTTTACGAACGTGCGAAAGCGACGCTGGAGGGCTGCCTCCTACACGGCACGACTCATGTGCGCACCCATGTGGAAGTCGATCCGAATGTCGGGCTGCGCAGCTTCGAGGCGCTGCAGCAGCTCGCCAAGGACTACGCCTGGGCGGTCGACCTGGAGCTCTGTGTCTTCGCGCAGGAAGGCTGGACCAACGTGCCGGAGGTCGACGTCAATATCGTCGAGGCGCTGAAGCAGGGTGCGCAGGTGGTCGGCGGTGCGCCGGGCTACGACCCGGATCACGCCGGGCAGATCGACCGCATCTTCGAACTCGCCAAAGAATTCGACGTCGATGTGGACATCCATCTCGATGTCGGCCCGACAGCAGAAGACCTCGACATCTACCATGTATGCGATCTGACGGACCGATACGGCTGGGACGGCCGGGTCGCGGTGGGGCATGGCGCGAAATACTCGCTGTTGCCCGGCAAGGAGCTGAAGGCGCTGGGCGTTCGCCTGGCGGATGCCGGCGTCGCTGTGACGGTGCTGCCGGCGACCGATTTGTTCGTTATGGGACGGGACCGCGACCACGGCGTGATCCGGGGTGTTGCCGACGCAAATGCATTGGCTCATTGCGGCGTGACCTGCTCATTGTCCTCCAACAACATCCTCAACCCTTTCACGCCGTTCGGCGACGGGTCGCTGACCCGGATTGCCAACCTCTACGCCAATACGGTTCAGCGCGGCACGAGCGATGAACTCGCTGAATGTTTCGAGATGCTGACCCGTAATTCGGCACGGCTGATGCGGGTCAAGGACTATGGCATCGCCGTCGGCAAACCGGCAGATTTGGCGGTTTGGGCCGTGGACAGTCCAGGCGATGCGGTCGCGACGGCGGCGCAACCACTCTATGGTTTCAAGCGTGGCCGCCGGACATTCACCCGCGCGCAACCGGAATTGCACCGGCCCTAGCAGCTGCGAACATACGCCGCGTCTTAAACTGTTTACCACTTCGGTAGTATCGTAAGTCATTGAAGGCGCAGACACGCGCCACCTCCAAAGGTCGATCACCCTTGGCAACCGAAAGCGTCGATACCCTGTTCGCAAGGTACGGGCCGTCCTATCGATGGCTTGTGACCCTGACCGGCATGATGGGCTCGATGGTCATGATTCTGGCATCGACCATGGCCAATGTGGCGGTGCCGAGCATCATGGGCACCTACGGGGTCGGGCAGGATC
>JAPPPC010000524.1 GCA_028817685.1 Rhodospirillaceae bacterium | reverse complement strand
GACAGCTGCGTGATCTGAGCGTCGGCGCCTTTGTGCTCGGTGTGGCACATCGTGCATTCGGTCGTCCGCTTACCGCCAGCCGTCTTGAATGTCTCATTATGCGGCGACGTTGCCGGACCGCTGAACGTGTGACAGGACTCGCAAGACTTCGAGAGCGTTCCCGGTGACCAGGACGCCTGAAGCCACATTCCGGCATCGCCACTATGCTGCTGATGGCAGGTCGCACAGCCCTCTTCCGCGGTGAAATTCTGATGCCCGCTGGACAGCGGGCCCGGATTGACGGAGCTAAGCGCGGTCGCCCCGTCGCCGTAGAACGCAAAGGCACTCACGAGCGCTACAATCAGCGCCGCGGCGAGAAAAGTGAGTCGTCCCCGGTAGCCACGCAGGGAAATGATCGGTTTACAGGGCGGGTGCCGATGACTGCACGTGCCATCCGGCTGCGGACCTTCCTCGCACGGACCGCCGCTACGCGCCGAACGGCGGCACGACCAGCGGCCATTGTCGAAGAACGGCCGGCATTCGGCCACACCGCCACAGGTTCCCTCGCTCGAGGGGCCCCGCCCGCACGGCTTGCTCCACAACCCTATCCGACCGCACCGGTACGGAAAGTTCGGGCGTTCGTAGGGACTTCTGTCCTGCTTAAATCGATCCGGATCGGTAATCATAGCGCGTACACATTCACCAATAGGAAATGCCAGATCGAAAGCAGGATCACAGCCATCGACAAGGGCACATGCACCAGCAACCACTTCTTCATGAGGTCCTGACATGCGTAGTGCCGGTCGACCAAGATCTTCAGCGCACCCAACTCCAGGATCTGATCGAAATACTCTTTTTCGTCGTTGTTCAGATAGCGCCGCGCCGCGCTACCCGGACCGCGTAGCCAGTGGCCCGCGGCGTCACCACCCACCAGATGGCTAAACCCGAAGCGCGGCCGCCGGAAAAACCAATTCAGCGTGCCGATATAGTGATGCGCGACCGTATCGCTACCGGTCTTCTCCGTGCATTCAAGCGTCAGCGCTTCGACTTTCTCACGGATTTCGCCGATTTCGGTCGGGATCCGTTCGTACATGACTTCGATACCGGTCTGGGTCAGCCGCCGCGGCAGTCCGCGCAGGATGATGTAACCGAAGATTCCCGTGAGGCTCACCAGGTAGAACAGAACGGTGAGGATGCGCTCATAGGTGCCTTCCGGCCAAACGGTACCGGTGTGCAGCCAGAACATCGCGATCGCCAGGACACCCGCCACGACGTGGAAGGCCAACCAGAGGCTCCCCCGCCCGAACGGCACCATCGAGAGCCGTTTGCGGACATTGAAGAAGCCCAGCAACAGCATCAGGCACAACAGCGTGTAGCCCGTCACGATCGCCGGGTTGCCCAATTGCAGCCAAGTCGTCCGCGCGTACCAGGCAACCAGGGCAAAGGTAAAGATGCCCAGAATGATGAAGGTCAGGTATGACCGCCGGATCATTGCGCCGCCTCCGCCGGGTTCAGTTCCCTGAAATGAACCCGTTTCAGCGCATCATGCGGACATGCCCGCACGCAGGCCGGACCGCCCGGCTGCCCTTCGCAGAAATCGCACTTCGTCGCCTTGAAAATCGGCTTGCCGCTGTCCGGATCGGTGATGGTGTGGCCATCGGGATTCCGAATCGCGACCATGGCGATGTTGTTGTAGGGGCAGGAATTCGCGCATGTCGCGCAGCCGATGCAGGTGATGTCATTGATGATGACGGTACCGTGCTCGACCGTACGGTGGATGGCGCCCGTCGGGCAGCCGATCATGCAGACCGGATCGGCGCAATGCATGCAGGCATTGGCCACCATCATGCTGTCGAAGGTCCGGCCGTGCCGGCGGAAACGCGGATTGCCGCCATGCGTCGATGCGCAGGCGCGCACGCAATCGTCGCACCGTACACAGCGATCGAGATCGATCACCATGGCGCGCGTCGCATTGACGAAACGCTCTTCGACCGCCCACTCCATCAACGCGTCGTCGGCCACAGGGGTCGCGGCGATATCCATCGTCGTCGACGTCGGCGGTTCCATGAAGGGGAACACATGCTCTTCCAGTACCGGCGCCGGCACGCGAAGCACATCGACATAGCCGAGCGCCGAAAGCGAGGCATGCAGCGCCATTTCCTGGATGTCGGGGTTCTTCCAAGCCGCGTAGAGTTCCCCAAGACCGAAATGGTTTCCGGCACCGAGATAAGTCAGCGTCCGCTCGCCATTGCCGTGCTTGACGCTGACGCGCGCGAACCCGGCCCGGATCATCAGGACAC
>JAPPPC010000601.1 GCA_028817685.1 Rhodospirillaceae bacterium | reverse complement strand
CCCTTGCGGGCGGCACCCGCGGTTGCCGACGGACGCGTGGTCGTGGTGACCATCGACTACCAGCGTTTTGCGTTGAACGTCGAGACCGTTGAACGGTTGTGGTCGCATGCCGGGATTTCAGAAATCGCCGGCCTGTTGGGCGGTGCTAGTCCTGCGATTGCGGCAGGAACGGTCGTCGTGCCTTATTCATCCGGTGAGATTTTCTCGCTGCGGGTCGAAAATGGCCGGCCCCTTTGGTCGGACAATTTGTCCTCTTCGCAACGTCTCGACGCGCTTTCGACGCTGGCCGACATTCGCGGCATGCCGGTTATCGATCGTGGGACAGTCTATGCCGTCAGCCATTCGGGCCGCATGGCAGCAATCGACCTGCGTTCCGGTACGCGTGCCTGGGAGAAACCGATCGGTGGCGTGGAGATGCCCTGGGTTGCGGGCGAATTCATCTATCTACTGACCAATGAAAGCCAACTTGTCTGCCTGACGCGGCGCGGCGGACGCGTGCGCTGGGTCCGCGATCTGCCGCAATTCGAGGAGCCGGATGATCGAGACGATCCGATTAAATGGTCGGGCCCGGCTTTGGCGGGCGACCGACTGATTATTACGGGAAGTCACGGGGAGGCATGGTCAGTGTCGCCTTATACCGGTAAGGTTCTCGGGCGGATCGACCTGTCGGAGGAAATCTTCCTGCCGCCCGTAGTCGCTGACGGCACACTTTATTTTTTGACCGAGGACGGTGACCTCATCGCCATGCGATGACACTGTCAGGCTGTTGCCATGACCCTCACTGTTGCCATTATCGGCCGTCCGAATGTCGGCAAATCGACCCTGTTCAACCGGCTTGTCGGAAAACGGCTGGCCTTGGTCGACGACAGGCCGGGCGTCACCCGCGACCGGCGGGAAGGGACCGGGCGGATCGGTGATCTTTCCTTCAACGTGATCGATACGGCGGGGCTCGAGGAAGCATTCGACGACAGTCTGGAAGCCCGCATGCGGCAGCAGACCGAGTTGGCCATCGAGGATGCGGATGTCGTTCTGTTGCTGATCGATGCGCGTGCCGGTGTCACGCCGCTTGATGAGCATTTTGCCAATTGGGTTCGTCGCGAGGGCACACCGGTTGTGCTGGTCGCCAACAAATGCGAAGGCGCCGCCGGCGAGCAAGGCTTGTACGACGCCTACGCGTTGGGGTTGGGCGAACCGCTCGCCGTGTCGGCGGAGCATGGTGAGGGGATGAGCGAGCTATTCGCCGCGCTCGAACCCCACCAACTGATCGCCGAGGAGAATGAGGAGGACGACGCAGAACGGCCGCTCCAGCTCGCCATCGTCGGGCGCCCGAACGTCGGCAAGTCGACACTGATCAACCGGTTGGTCGGCGAAGAGCGATTGCTCACCGGGCCCGAGGCAGGGATCACGCGCGATTCGATTGCGCTCGATTGGGAATACAAGGGCAAACCACTGAAACTGGTGGATACGGCAGGCTTACGCCGGCGCGCCCGGGTTTCGGAGAAGGTCGAACGGCTTTCCAGCGCCGACACGATGCGGGCCATCCGTTTCGCGCAGGTGGTCGTCTTGTTGCTGGACGCGTCCGACATGATGGAGAAACAGGACCTGACGATCGCCCGTCAGACGATCGATGAAGGACGCGCCCTCGTCGTTGCAGCCAACAAATGGGACGCCGTCACGGACCGCGAGGGTGCGTTGCAGTCGCTGCGCGACCGTCTTCAAACCTCGCTGCCGCAAGTGCGCGGGGTTCCGGTGATCACGCTCTCGGCGTTAAATGGGAGCAATCTGGACCGCATGCTCGACGCTGCGTTCTCGGTCTTTGAAGTTTGGAACCGACGGATCGAAACCTCGAAACTGAACGAGTGGTTGCGCTATATGCTGGAAGCGCACCCGCCGCCGCTGGCCTCCGGCCGCCGCATTCGGCTGCGCTATATGACACAGGTGAAATCACGTCCGCCGACGTTTGCGATCTGGACATCGCGACCGGACGCGCTACCGGAATCTTATTTGCGGTATCTGACCAACGGGTTGCGGGAAGATTTCGACCTGGACGGCATTCCGCTGCGCTTTCTGCTGCGCAAGGGCCGAAACCCTTATGCGGGCCGGAAATGAGAAGGCGATGGCGCGCGGCTACCTTGCCGTTGTTTTTCTTTCTGCTCGTAGCCTGCTCCGCAGATGCGCCGACCTCCCATCCCGCCGCGGCATTTAACGGCCGCTGGGTCGGTTTTTTCGAGTCTTCTCTGGGGTTGCTGGGGTGTCCAACCCGGGGCCCAATGTTGGTC
>JAPPPC010000143.1:1085-2280 GCA_028817685.1 Rhodospirillaceae bacterium | reverse complement strand
CCGACATGAAAATCCTGAGCGGCAACAGCAATCGGCCGCTGGCCGAAGCGATTTCGGCATGTCTCAATGCGCCGTTGACCAAGGCAGCGATTCGGCGCTTCTCCGACCTTGAAGTGTTCGTCGAGATTCTGGAGAACGTTCGCGGTGAGGATGTATTCATCATCCAGTCGACGAGCTATCCGGCGAACGACAATCTTATGGAATTGCTGGTGTCGATCGACGCGTTGCGGCGCGCTTCGGCACAACGTATCACAGCGGTCATTCCCTATTACGGCTACGCAAGGCAGGACCGCAAGACCGGGTCGCGGACACCGATCTCGGCCAAGCTGGTCGCCAATTTGATTACAACGGCCGGTGCTGACCGGGTTCTGACGATGGATCTGCATGCCGGGCAAATCCAGGGCTTTTTCGACATTCCGACGGATAATTTGTTCGCTGCACCCGTCTTCCTGAATGACATTGAGAAAAGCCGGGCCGAAGGCGAGGAACTGGTCATCGTGTCGCCGGATGTCGGTGGCGTCGTTCGGGCCCGGGCTGTCGCCAAACGGCTCGGCGCCGAGCTGGCAATCATCGATAAGCGGCGCGAGAAGGCGGGCGTCTCCGAAGTCATGCACATCATCGGCGACGTTAAGGATCGGCGTTGCATTCTGGTCGATGATATCGTCGATTCGGCGGGCACTTTGTGCAACGCAGCCGAGGCGCTTATGCAGGACGGCGCGAAAGCGGTGCAGGCCTATACGACGCACGGGGTCCTGTCGGGCGGGGCGGTGGCGCGGGTTTCGGCTTCGCCGCTGGAAAGTCTGATGACGACGGACTCCATTCAGGCCACCGAAGCGATGCGGGTGGCGCACAATATTCGCCAGATCACCATCGCGCCGCTGCTGGCCGAAGCGATTCTGCGAATCGCGGAAAACCGGTCTGTTTCGAGCCTATTTGACTGATTTTTGTTGACGAATTGCGTTTAGCCGCGTAGCACGCGGCACGAATGGTGCCGACCCCCCTGGAGGCAGGCACCGCGATAGCAACTGGAGAGTGATATGAGCGAAGCGAATGTTCTCGAGGCGGAAGCCCGAGATCGGGTCGGCAAGGGGGCCGCCCGGGCCACGCGTCGCGCCGGGCGGGTGCCTTGCGTGATCTACGGGGCGAAGAAAGATCCCACCAGCATTTCCATCGATCCCCTGTCTCTGCGTAAGAG
>JAPPPC010000143.1:0-1075 GCA_028817685.1 Rhodospirillaceae bacterium | reverse complement strand
CCTGGAAGCCGGTACCTTCTTTTCCACGGTTTACGAAGTGAATATCAATGGCGGCGGTGCCACGGAGCGAGTTCTCGCCCGTGACGTGCAACTGCATCCGGTGACCGACGTACCACAGCATGTCGATTTTCTGCGTGTGACGGCCGCAACCAAGGTGACGGTCGAGGTGCCGTGCCGCTTCTTGAATGAAGAGGAATCGGAAGGCCTGAGGCGAGGCGGTGTCTTGAACGTCGTGCGCTATGCGATCGAGGTTCTATGTTCGGTCGATAACATTCCGCAAGAGGTCGATGTCGATCTCGCCGGAACGGATATTGGCGATAGTGTTCACTTCAGCCAAGTCAGCCTACCGGAAGGGGTGGAGCCGACGATTTCCGACCGAGACTTCACCATTGCCACCATCGCTGCCCCGACCGTCGTCGAGGAAGAGACCGAAGGCGAAGAAGGCGAAGAGGGCATGGAACTTGGCGAAGGCGAGGGCGAAGCCGCCGCCGAAGCCGAGGGCGAAGAAGAAGGTTCCGCCGAGGAGTAATCTCGTGCTGCTGCTCGTGGGTCTGGGCAATCCCGGTCCGAAATACGAGAAGAACAGGCACAATATCGGGTTCATGGCGGTGGACGAAATTGTCCGCCGCCATTCCTTTGCCCCCTATCGTGCCCGGTTCCAATCGTTGACGGCTGAAGGAACATTGGCGAACGAGAAAATCCTCGCCATGAAGCCAACGACTTTCATGAACGAATCCGGCCGCGCGGTGGGCGAGGCGATGCGCTACTACAAGCTGACGCCGGACGACGTGCTGGTCATCCATGACGAACTCGACTTGGCGGCGGGCAAGATTCGCGTCAAGAAGGGCGGTGGGCTGGCGGGCCATAACGGCCTGCGCAGCATCGACGCGCATATCGGCAAGGAGTTTCATCGCGTGCGCGTCGGGATCGGCCACCCCGGTGACAAGAACCGGGTGCATGGCTACGTGTTGAGCGATTTCGCCAAGGCTGAGATGCCGATATTCGAGAAACTCGTCGACGCCATGGCCGCCAGCGCCGAAACCTTGGGCGAACGCGCCTACGACGCGTTCATGAC
>JAPPPC010000631.1 GCA_028817685.1 Rhodospirillaceae bacterium | reverse complement strand
CATTAAGGGTGCGAGACGCTTAATTTAAGGTTAATCGGATCGAAGGATTCGCAGGAAAATCAAAGAACTATGCGTCCATAAGGGGATGCCGAATCTGATTTTTCTCGCATGACTATCGGAAAAATAAACGGCGCAGTTCAAGAATGCGCTTCCCCGCACGGTTGCGGCGGGGGCCGTCAAACAAAAGCGGTGTGCCCCGTCTCAGCCAGGGATCATTCGAATTCCATACCGGATCGAATGCCTGTGATTTCCGTGATCAGCTGTTCCTCGCCTTCTTCATCGAGATCGAAGGCCATCGCAAACCCGTCATCCAAGGTACGGACGACATTGCCCGGCAGGCGACCGACATCATCAAGTTCGAGTTCCAACGCCTGATCTTCATCGAAAACGGTATCGTCATCGATGGCGCTAACCGCCGCCCCGCCCGACGATATGTCCGACAAACGACCTGTATGCTGGTCTGCTCCATCACGGATTGTGACAGGTTTATCGATCTTGTATCGCGTTTGCCAACGCCGTTCCTGATTGGCCATGGCTTCACCCTCCAATCACACACGCTACCCGAATTACCGCACCATAAACCGGGAAGAAAATCAATTTTCCATTAAAATGTGCCGTCACGGCGCCACGCCGCGAAAGCGCCTTATCTCGCTAGAATCCGAGAAATCGATAGGCGAGACGAACCGTGACAAAAATGCCAACAAGAACGGTAACCCACGCGACGATTCGCTTCGCTACAGCGGGATTCAGCGCGTGCGCCATTTTCGCGCCGAAGGCAACGCCGCATACCAACCCACCGCCAATCGCGACACCGACAGCGTAATTGATTTCGCCAAAGAATATGTTTCCTGCCGTCGCCAGGCTGGCCAGCGGGAACTGCACCGCCTGGCTCAGCCCAACAGCCCCCAGGGACGGAAACCCCAACCATAGGAGCAAGGGTACCAAGATAAGCGGGCCGCCCGTGCCGGTCATCGCCGACCCGAATCCCGCGACCGCACCAATCACCGTCAAGGCCAGTGGCCCCAACCGTCGCTCCTGTTTTGTGCCGGTGCTAGCCGGACGCAAGGCATTGAAACCGGCAAACAACAGCAGCGCCGCAATCGCCAATTCCAGAAGGCGCGTCGACGTTGCTGACGCCGTAAGAGCACCGGCAAACGCGGCTGGCATCGCGCCCAAGATAAGCCACCCCGCAACGCGCCATTTAATCGAGCCATGCCCAGCGTACAGCAGCGCACCGGTCCCACCCGCGAAGATATAACCGAACATCGCCCCTGCGATTGCCGTATGGACGTCGAGGCCCAACGCATAGGCCATGAAAGGCACCAGCAACACGCCGCCGATGCCAGCTGCCCCGATGAGCGCGCCGACAAAAACGCTGAACGCAACCAAAACGATGAGAGCGCTCATTCATTGCCTTTCGGAGGTCGGGATGCGGACACGGCGTGAAGAGGATCATATACCATCGCCGGAGCGAACCAGCAGCGCTTGACAGCAGTGCCGCGACACAATTGAAATCGGTGAGAGATCTGCACGGAGAGAACGCCATGTCCGCCGCCGCGACGCTGAGTGATGCTGAAATCGCCCAATATCACGAAGACGGCTACGTCATACCCAAGTTTCGGTTGCCACAGGAAACGCTCGAAGCGATCCGCGCAGATCACGACCGTCTGTTAGCCCGGCACCCGGAATTCATCGATTATTGCCCCTCCCTCCTCGCCTACGATCTCGCCTTCCTCAACTATGCCCGGACTCCGGAAATCCTCGACATGGCCGAGCAGTTGATCGGACCCGACATCGCCCTCTGGAATTCCAGCTTCTTTGCCAAACCGGCGGAGAAAGGCCGCGCAACACCCTGGCACCAGGACGGTGAATATTGGCCGATCCGGCCGCTTGCGACATGCACGGTGTGGATCGCCATCGACGATTCAACGCCGGAAAATGGTTGCCTGCGGGTCATCAAGGGATCGCACAAGAAGAAGGATTTGCGGCAGCACGAAACAAATCCCGATCCCAACCTCACGCTGAACCAGGAATTGCCCCTGACCGAACATGACGAATCCAATGCCGCCGATATCGTGCTCGAAGCCGGCCAAATGTCGCTGCACGACGTCTTCTTGGTGCACGGTTCGGCGGCCAACACGTCCGGCAAGCCGCGCCGCGGCATGACCTTGCGCCTGATGCCCACAAGTTCGGTCTATGATCGTGCGGTCGCACGCGAACAGCATGAGAAGATCGGTATTGTCGACCATTCCGTGCGCACGCTGTTCCTGATGCGCGGCGGTGACGCCTCGGGGCGGAACGATTTCCGCTTGCGCCAATAACCAATCCCGAACCGGAAGCTTCTTTATCGATGAAACTCTATTACACGCCAAACTCGCCCTATGCCCGCATCTGCCGGATCGTTGCCGCGCAGGCTGGCCTGATGGCCCGGCTCGAACTTGTCGCGGTCAAGCTGCGCACCACGGACAGCCCAGTCATTCCGTTGTCGCCGATGGGCCGTATTCCCGTGCTGACCGATGGCGAACTGGTTCTGAGCGAAGCCCGCCACATCTGCGCCTATCTGGAGGAAAAAGGCGACGGCACGCCGACGGTCGCGCCCTACGGCGATTGGCAGGCCGTTGCTGCCGAAGCGGAAACCCTCGCATTTCTCGACGCCGTCATCGTCTGGTCCCGCGAGGTGCGACGGGAAGCGGACGTGCAGTCCGGTTTCCTGAAGGAGGTCGCTGACCAGCAAATGCGCCGCGAACTGGCGCACCTGAACGGCACGCGAACGGCGCCCGACGGCGACCCGCCCCTGACCTTCGAGGCCCTGTGCCTGGTCGCCGCGCTCGGTATCCTTGATTTCTACGATCTGATGCCGGACTGGCGGGAGACCTATCCGATAGTGGCTGAGTGGTACGCGCGCTACGAGGCGGTTCCAACCGTTAGCGAGACCGCGCCAAGTGCAGCCGCGATGAATCCCTTAACGCGATAACGCGCGCGCAAATCCCGCCAGCAATTCGTCCGACCCCGGCAGCCCCAGCAAGGACAATCCGACCGGCAGTCCGTTCAGTTCCGCCAGCGGCAAGTTGATCTGCGGCGCGCCGAGCATGCCGCCAAGGCAGGTCAGCGTGATGATCCGCTGGCGCCGCTCCCACATCTGACTTTGTGGCAGGCCGGCCTCCGGCGCGGGAAACGGGGTCGTCGGCAGGCAGATCACCGTACCCGGAGTCAGGATTTCCGCCATATGCGCGCGAACCGCATCGCGTTGCGCGTTCATCGCCGTCACCGTTTCATCACTGATTTCCGCGGCACCGGCCAACCGCATGGCGACGTCGTAGGCGAAGCGCGGGTTGCAGCGATCGACCCAGTCGCGCACCGTCTCCCAGGCTTCCCGGCTTTGCAGCGTCTGCTGGACCTGACGCCATTCATCGAATCCGTTCGGCGAAAGACGGTCTGACTCAACAGTGCCGATCCGGTTACCGACAGTCTCTATGGGTTTCTGCAGGACCTCGACAACGGCCTCGTCAGCGACCTCGAAAGCATCTTGCGCAACGATCATCCGGGTTGGCGTTTTATCCATAAGATCCGTGCCGAACATCACGTCGGCCACACGTGCGAACAGCGCAGCGTCGCGTGCGAACCAACCGACCGTATCGTAGGATTCCGCTTGCGGCAGCATGCCGTCGAGCGACAGCCGGCCATGCGTCGTCCGCATGCCGTATAGACCGCAGAAGCTCGCCGGAACGCGAACCGACCCGCCGGTGTCCGACCCCAAGGCGAAATCGACCAGACCGCCGGCAACCGCCGACGCCGACCCGCTGGATGATCCGCCGGCAACCCGGCCCGGGGCCCGCGGATTGATGGGCGTGCCGTAATGCGCGTTTTCGCCCAGAATACCGCGCGTGATCTCGTCGGTGATCGTCTTGCCGACCATGGTCGCGCCAGCCTCGACGAGGCGGGCGACGTGCGGTGCCGTTTTCGCCGCTGGCGGCTGGGCCGCCTTCCAATCCGGATTGCCGCCGCCAGTGACGTGGCCCGCGATGTCGAAAATGTCCTTTGCCGCGAACGTCAGTCCAGCAAGCGGTCCTTCCGATGCCCCTTCGAGATAGGCATCGCTGTCCTTGCAGAAAGCTCCGTAGGGATCGTCTAGCCGCGCCGCCATATAGTGCCCTCAGGCTTATCTTCCAAGACGATCCCAGCAGCCGCCAATTCATCGCGGATACGATCGCTCTCGGCAAAATCCTTGGCCTTGCGGGCTTCCGTCCGTTGCGCCACAAGCGCATCGATCGCGGCATCGTCGAGCCCGTCTTCACCGCCGGCGGGCTGCCAGCGGAACCAATCTTCCGGGTCCTGTTGCACCAGACCCAGCAAGCCGCCGGCGGCCAGCACGTCGCGCTTGGCTTGCGCCTTGGCTTCGTCTCCCGAAGCGGCATTCAGCGCTGTGATCGCCTCGTGCAGCCCGGCCAAGGCCAACGGCGTGTTCAACTCATCCTCGAGCGCCTCTTGTACCCGGCTCGGCACATCGTCGCCGTCCGCCGCCGCGGGCGTGCCACGCAGAGCCGCATACATCCGGTCCAGGGTTGCTTTCGCTTGCCGTACGCCATCCTTGGTGAAATCGAGCGGCGCGCGATAGTGCGTCTGCAGCAGGGTGAGCCGGAGCGCCTCGCCGGGGAATTCCGCCAGCAATTCGTTCACGGTGTAGAAGTTGCCGAGCGATTTCGACATCTTCTCGCCTTCGCTCTGCAAATAGCCGTTATGCATCCAGTACTTCGCAAAATGCGAGCCGGGGTTGCCGCAACGGCTTTGCGCAATCTCGTTCTCATGGTGCGGGAAAATCAAATCCTGCCCGCCGCCATGGATGTCGAAGTCGGTGCCGAGGTGTTTCTGGCTCATGGCCGAGCATTCGATATGCCAGCCGGGGCGTCCCCGCCCCCACGGGCTGTCCCAGCCCGGCGTGTCGTCGTCGCTCGGCTTCCACAACACGAAATCCGCCGGGTCCCGCTTGTAGGGTGCCACCTCGACCCGCGCCCCGTCGATCAGCGCTTCCCGGCTGTGCCGCGACAAGCCGCCATAGTCCGGCATCGAGGGTACGTTGAACAACACATGGCCTTCGGCTTCATAGGCGTTGCCGGAAGCGATCAAGCGCTCCATCAGCTCGATCATTTCCGGAATGTGATCGGTCGCACGCGGTTCCACGTCGGGCTCCAACACACCCATCGCTGCCGCGTCGGCGTGAAAACGATCGGCGGTTTCCTCCGTCAACGTACGGATATCGACGCCGAGCTCTTTCGCCCGGACATTGATCTTGTCTTCGACGTCCGTGATGTTGCGGGCGTAGGTGACCTTTGGGTAGAGCCGCTTGAGCAGCCGGTACAAGACATCGAAGACCACCAACGGCCGCGCATTGCCGATGTGAATATTGTCGTAGACCGTCGGGCCACAGACATACATGCGCACGTGATCGGGATCGATCGGGATGAATTCCTGCTTTTCACGGGCGATGGTGTTGTGAACTCTTAGGGTCATGCGCGTTACGGAATCGCGTCCGCCTTCCTTAAACGATCAATTTCGGCGTCGTCATAGCCCGCCTTGCGTAGGACCTCAACCGTGTGTTCGCCAAGCTCCGGTGCCGGTTCTATGGGCATCTTCTCCGCGCCTTCCATCCAGACCGGACTATCGATCGTCAGATCGACACCGACATCGGGATTGTCGATCCGGCGCAATGCGCCGCTTTCCAGCATCTGCCGGTCCTTCGGTACGTCCGCGATGGTCTGCACCTCACCAAAGGTCAGCCCCATCTCGTTCAGAATATCGCGCCACTCCTGCCGGGTCTTTGTCGCAAAGATTTGATCGAGTGCCTCGATCAGGGCTTTAGAGTTCTCCGACCGCGCCTCCGGTGTCGCGAAGCGCGGATCTTGGCTCAACTCCGGCTGGCCGACCCGTTCAGTGAAATTCGGCCATAGCGCCGGATTGTTCATGAAAGTCACGATCAGCCACCGGTCATCGGAGGTCCGGTAAAGATTGATCAGCGGGTCCTCAGCATCTTCGCGCGCCGGCCGCGGCCGAACCGGATTGCCGCACAGTTCCGCCTGCAGCCAGCAGCCGTTCGACCAGATACCATTGGCCATCAGCGATGTGGAGACCATGGAGCCCTTGCCGGTCTGTTCGCGCTTGTACAGTCCCATCATAATAGCGCCGAACAGGGTCGCGGCCGTTGGATGGTCACCCATGCCCGGCAACGACCGCGCTGGCGCGGAATCCGGAGACGGCTTGACCAGATCCATCAGGCCCGACCGGGCCCACAAAGCGGTGCTGTCGAACCCGGTGCGATGCGCCTCGGGTCCCTTTTCGCCATAGGCCGACAGAGATGCATAGATCAGCCGTTCATTCAGCGGCTGCAAATCTTCATACCGGATACGCAAGCGTTCGCGCGGTTTCTGCGGCGCGTTAGTGACGAACACGTCCGCATCGGCCACCAGCTTATAGAGGACTTCGCGACCGGCATCGCTTTTCAGATTGAGGACAATCCCCTTCTTGTTGCGATTGTCCAGTATCCAGGAGTGGGCGAGACCGCCGACCGGGTAGCGTGTGCCGCCAAGCGCACTGCGAAACGGGTCACCCGTCGGCGGTTCGATCTTGATCACCTCGGCACCGAAATCGGCCATGATCGTCGTCGAGGCGGGCCCGGCGATAAAGCTCGCGGCGTCGATCACCTTGAGGCCGCTTAGAATACCCTCACTCATGAAATTCCTGCTCCTGGCTGCAAATTGTGCGGCATGGTAGCCGCTGCTCTGCGGTCACGCGAGAACCCGGTTCCCTGCAACGCGGAATGGTCCCGGTTCTTCCCCTGCCCCATGCCGGCGCCACATTTCCGCATAGGCGGTCTCCAACTCGATGACGTGGCGTTGCGGATCGAAAAGTCTTTCCGTAACGGTGTCCCGCAAGTCCACGCGCAATTGCTGCAGACGCGGCGTGTCCGTCGCTAGCTGCACGGCGGCGGCGACATATGACTCGGCATTTTTTGCGATCAGGTCCTCTAGACCGAGTTTCCCAAGATAATTCACGCCTTGCCGACCCATAAACGTATCGCCCGCCATGGTTACAACAGGGACGCCCATCCAAAGCGCTTCGCAGCTTGTCGTTCCGCCATTACAGGGAAACGGATCGAGCGCGATATCTACGGCGCGATACCGCTCCAGATGGGCCCGCAGGTCGGCGTCGCCGGATAGGAATTCCAGCTGCTCTTGGTCAATTCCATGGGAACCGAACAGTCCAGAAAAATAGTCGCGCGCACCGGAGTCTTGCAGCCGGTTCACGCTTTTTAGCGTTAGCTTGGAAGCCGGCAGTGCCTTCAGAATACGGCTCCAGGCACCGATCGCCGCGGGGGAAAGCTTGCCCAGATTGTTGAAACTGGCAAAGCGAACCGCCCCGTTCTCCAGACAGGGTAAAGGCCCTGGATCCGGCGCGCCGTGAGGTGGCATGTAGATGTTCCGGTTGCTTATCCGCACCAACGCCTCGGTATAGAGATCATCGCACCCCACCGGGTCCGTCGACTCTTCGGTGACCAGATAGTCGACCGCTTCGAGCCCTGTGGTCGAAACCAGGTTCGAGTAACACAGCTGGATCGGCGCGGGTTTGTAGGCCAGTACCGTTCGCGCCTCGACCCGGTAGGACGTGCAGATCACAAGGATATCGATGTCGTCGGCGCGTATCCGTGCAGCCGCTTCGGCGTCGTCCAGGCCCGCGATATCGCGCCAAGCATCGGTATGGCCCCGCAATGTCTCGGTCGTTTCATCCTGCCTCGCGTTACGCGCGTAGCCGGTGACGTGGAAACGGGTTCGGTCATGATGCGCGAACACCGGCGTCAGGAACCGGGTGGTGACGCGTTCGTAAAATTCATCCGAGAGATATCCGATGCGTATCCGTCCATCGGCGGCTTTAACAAACGGTGGCGGCAATCGTTGGATCTTGCCGCCGACCAGCGTGCCCCAATCGCGGTTCAACGTGGCGACCCGCTTCGCGTCGTAGCGCGGATCGAACACACTGTAGAACAGCTGCTTCGACAAGGCTGCGCCATTGTGGGGCAGGATCGTTAGGGACCGCTCGAAACAATCCATGGCCTCTTCGGTCCGGCCCTGTTCGATCAACGCCTCACCCAGAAAGGACCAGGCTTCGAAATAATCCGGCTTCAATGTGACCGCCTGGCGAAGCAGAACGACAGCCCGCTCATAGCGGCGGGACATCCCGAAACACGCCCCCAAACCGGCGAGCGCGGCCGCCGACTCCGGATGGTGTTCGATGATCTTGCTGTACAGCGACTCGGCCGCTTGCGGGTTGCCGCCCTGACGCACCAGCCGGGCGGCAAACAGCATGGCATCGAGATTTTCCGGTTCTTCCGCCAGGGCCAAGCGAATGGCGGCCATGGCCTGATCACTCTCTCCTGCGGAGAGGTGCGTCCGCGCCTGTTCAAGATGTTCGGCGGCGGACATGAGCAAACGGGCTCCTAAATGATCCGGCGAAAACTATTGGTAATTGGATAGCGCCGGTCCTTGCCGAATGCGCGGCTTGTCAGCTTGACCCCGGGCGGTGCTTGCCGGCGCTTGTATTCCGCCAGATCCAGCATGCGCCAGACGCGTTGGATCGTCTCCGCATCGTGACCATGCGCCTCGATCTCTGCGATGCTCATCTCCTTTTCGATGAGGCATTGCAGGATATCGTCCAGCACGTCGTATTCCGGCAGGGAATCCTGATCCGTCTGGTCCGGTCGCAGTTCCGCAGACGGCGGCTTCGTGATTACCCGCTCCGGCATCACGCGCCCATCCGGCCCCAGCACGCCGGCAGGATAGTTTTGGTTGCGCCACTTGCACAGCGCGAAGACGTCCATCTTGTAGACGTCCTTCAAGACCGAGAAGCCGCCGCACATATCGCCATAGAGCGTGGCGTAACCGACCGACATCTCCGACTTATTGCCGGTGGTCAGCAACATATGACCGAGCTTGTTGGACATCGCCATGAGGGTCAGGCCTCGGCTGCGCGCCTGGATGTTCTCTTCGGTGATATCGGGCGGACGGTCTTCGAAAATCGGTCCCAGCATCGTGCCGAACGCCTCGATCGCCGGCCCGATATTGATATCGTCCAGTTGGACACCGAGCAGCCGTGCCACCTCGGCAGCATCCTCCAGACTCTCCTGGCTGGTATAGGGCGACGGCATCATCGCGCAGCGTACCCGGTCCGGGCCCAGAGCATCGACCGCGACCGCCGCCGAAAGCGCCGAGTCGATGCCGCCGGACAATCCTAAGACAACGCCGGGGAACCCGTTCTTGTTCACATAGTCTGCCAGCCCTTGAACCATCGCCGCATAGAGCGCCGCGAGCCCCTCGGGATGCGGTGCCCGTTCAGTCACCGCGCATTGCCAACCATCAGCCTCGCGCGACCATTCGGTCAGCAGAATATCTTCCGCGAAACCGGGTTGCCGGGCCGCGAGGCTGCGATCCGCGTTCAATGCGAAAGATCCGCCGTCGAACACCAGTTCGTCCTGACCGCCTATCTGGTTCACATAGATCAACGGCAAGCCGGTTTCGGTGACCCGCGCGACCGCGTGCTGCATACGGACGTCGTCCTTGTCCGATTCGAACGGCGAACCGTTGACGACGACCAGGATCTCCGCCCCGCTTTCTTCCAGGCATTCCGGTACTTCCGGTGACCAGATATCTTCGCAGATCGGCACCCCGAGCCGGACATCGCGGAAATTCACCGGGCCTGGCATGGGGCCCGACGCGAACACTCGTTTTTCGTCGAACAC
>JAPPPC010000223.1 GCA_028817685.1 Rhodospirillaceae bacterium | reverse complement strand
GGATGAGAATATGTTCCATGAAACGGACACCCACGGAGGATATCCTTTATTTAATTGGTTGCGATCATGTCCGTACGCAGCACCGTGTCATTCGGATCATCAAATATGGCTTATCGATAATCGTGAACAGGCCCTCGCTGGTCAGCTTTCGAGCAGCTCGGCGAGCAGCGCGTTGAATTGCTCTGCCGCCTCAAACTGTGCCCAGTGTCCGACGTTGCGAAGCACTAAGAAGGGGGCATTCGGGTCCAGCGCCCTGACGCACTCGCGCACCCCTTCCAGGTCGGGGTTGAGTGTGGGGTCGCGGTCACCATAGATAAACGCAAGCGGGCAGGTCGGATTCCGGAGATTGTCCGCGGTGACTGTGCGTCGCGCGATGCCGCGCGAGCGCAGGCGTGTCCGGGCCATGTTCTCCATGTGGAGTGCCATTGCGAGGTCGTCGATGGCATCGGGTGCGTACACCATCAGCTTCTCGAGGTTTGCGCGGTAGATCGGCGCTTCCTCTTCCGGAGCCAGCCCCTCCGGGACGGGCGCCAGGTCGTTGGCTCTTCCGGTTGTTGCGAGCCCGAGGATCGGCGTGCCGACTATGGTCAGGCGGCATATGCGGTGCCCCAGGCAGCGCGCGATCGGCGCACCTACGATGCCGCCGAACGAGAATCCCACGAGTTCGAACGGCGCGCCGCCCGGGACCGCCGTCTCAAGCCCATTGGCAAGAATCTCGGCGAGGCTCTCCGCGTCATAGGGTTCGGGCGGGTCGGCCGAATCTCCGCATCCGGGCAGGTCTGCCGCAATAACTGTGCGGGAGTTCGCGAAGTGCGGAATCGTGCGTACCCAGTGGTTCCAAGCGCCAGATCCGCCATGCAGGAGGACCAGCGGCGACTTCGCACTTTCAGACGGGCCCCAGGCGCGCCATACCAGATCGCCCGTGCCGCAAGGCGTTCGAATGATCCGGCAGCGGTCCGCGAGGTCGTCGAGAATGGCGCGGGCGTCGGGTGCGTTTGTCATGCTGGCACGTGTTCGCTACGGGGGACAGGCGCGGACCGGCGCCGCATCGTCTATCATAGGAAATGATCGCCAAGAATAGCGATATCCGTGCGCCGGGGCACGGTCGGGTTCCGGAGCTGGCTTTCGGTTTTGAATGCGCATGGAAAAAGAGGCCGGCTCCTGCCTGGAAACGGCCCCTTCGCTTGCGTCCTCGGGCGTCCTGCCGTGGGGTGGCGCGCGCGGCGGGGAAGGGCATGACGCCCGGTTGCGCTGAAGTAGTGGCAATTACGCGTGCTTCGCGTTGCGTTGTCGAACGGCCTTCTGCCGTACGCTCACGAGGATCATGAATCATGCTTAAGAAGGGGTTAAGGGCACGCTGGACCGCGAACGGAACGTTGTTCAGTCGTCGGGCGTATCCGCTCGGTCGTCATCCGAACCGATGGGGGCTGTGTCTGCGTTGCCGCCGTCCGTTGCCGCCGCCTTTTCTGCCTGAATGCGTTCGTACACTTCGTGGCGATAAACGGAGACGTCTTCCGGGAAGGTCAGGCCGAGCTTGATGGACTTGCCGCGCACATCGACGACCGTCACCTCGATGTCGTCGTTGATGATGATCGAATCACCGATTTTCCGCGTCAGATAAAGCATGTCCCCAACGGCGGCCCGTTCCTGCCGGTCCTTCTTGACCGACGCGGCGCCGCCGCATCTCCCTGCGATATAGATCAGCTTATACCGCTTTACCGTTTGTTAACAGCGCGCCGTGATACTGGCCGGAATAGATAAAGTTTTCGGCAAATGTGCCGTATTTGCGTGTTCGGAACTGCCTGCCCGGCACGCGCTGCAAACGGATCTGCGCACGGATTTCAACAACTTGCCGGAGCTCCAGATGATGACCAGGAAGATGTCTTAGTAGTCCCACCACACCGAGATCATTTCCCAGAACGTCGCCCATGACGACACGCCCGGCCACAGGCCCAAGGACCTGAAGCAAGCGAGCTTCCAGGACCTCGTGCGCAAGGAGGGCAACCTCGCCGGCTTCGCGCCGACCCGCACCAGTGGCGCCCGTCTGGTTCACCTTCAGCCCGCCATATTCCTCGCGCCAGCGATAATACGTCTGCTCAGAAACGCCGATCGAGCGGCAGACCTCGCCGACCGTACCGCCCTGCGCCAGAAGCACATCCGCTTCCCGCAGATGGTTGATGATCTGGTCGACCGAAAAACTTTTCTTCGGCATCTCTGCTCCCTTCAAGTATTATCCCGACGCCAATTCACTAACTCAGCAGATGGACCAGCTTAAGGCGCCAG
>JAPPPC010000297.1 GCA_028817685.1 Rhodospirillaceae bacterium | reverse complement strand
TGGCGGGCAGATTCCGCTGTCGGGGCGGGCGAGCGATCTCAAAGTTAGGCACTGGTTCGATATTGGTCCTGTCGCCGGCGGCTGAACTGGCCCTTCAATCATCCAATCTGCTGCTTTAGCCTAACCTCGAAGCGGCCGCGATGCGTGTCACAGAATGAGCGGGATATGTTGGCCAGCGCGAATATGGAGAGGCGATTAGGCGATGAAACGGAAACAGCGTCTCGGCGTTAATGTCGATCATGTAGCGACGATCCGAAACGCCCGGTCTGGCACATATCCTGACCCGGTACGGGCGGCGCAACTGGCGGCTGCAGCGGGTGCCGACGGCATTACGGCGCACCTTCGCGAAGACCGGCGACACATTCGCGACGACGATATTCGGCGGATCAGCGAAGAGGTCGATAAACCGCTCAATTTCGAGATGGCGGCAACGGAGGAGATGTTGCAGATCGCTCTCCGGCATAAGCCGCATGCGGCGTGCATCGTGCCGGAAAAGCGTGAAGAGCAAACGACGGAAGGCGGTCTCGACGCGGTCGGCGGGCACAACCATCTTCAGCCGTTCGTGCGACAAATGTCCGACGCCGGCATCCGTGTCTCGCTATTTATCGAGCCGGATCCCGCACAGCTGGATGCCGCTGTGGCGCTCGGTGCGCCGGTGGTCGAATTGCACACAGGGACGTATGCGGAGCTGGAAGGCGCCTCCCAGGATGCGGAGTTCGCTCGCATTGAAGCCGCGGCGGCACACGCCGAAGCGATCGGGCTGGAATGCCATGCCGGCCACGGTCTGACTTACGATAATGTGGCGCCGATTGCCGCGATCCCGAATGTCGTCGAGCTCAATATCGGTCACTTCTTGATTGGTGAAGCCATCTTTAGCGGCCTGGACGGTGCGATCCGGCGCATGCGCTCACTGATGGATAAGGCGCGGGCCGACGTTGAAGGTGCACGCAGCGCATGATTATCGGTCTCGGCACGGATTTATGTGATATCGCTCGGGTGGAAAATACCTTGAAGCGGTTTCCTGGGCGCTTCGAAAACCGGCTTTACACCGAGCAAGAGCAGGCGCGCGCCGAGCGCAGGCCGCACAATCGTGCGGGCCGCTATGCGCAGATGTTCGCGGCCAAGGAAGCCTGCTCCAAGGCACTGGGCACAGGCTTCCGCCAGGGCGTCTTCTGGCGCGACATGGAGGTCGTCCATCTGCGCTCGGGCAAGCCGACCCTGGAACTGCGCGGGGGGGCCTTGGCGCGCATGCAAAAGTTGACGCCGGACGGCATGCGAGCGCAGGTCGAACTCTCGCTAACCGATGAATCGGGGCTGGCGAACGCGGTGGTCATCATTTTCGCCGTCCCGGCATAGCGGCAAACCCCTGAGTTACCCTTCGTTCCGTGTCCGCTCTTGACAGGATCGCGTGGCCGCGACCATAAAGCCGCGCGAGAAACCCGCGAAGGCCGTATATGGCGTCAAAAATACCCAGGAGTGGAACCGGCGCCGAGGTTGAGGCCGAAACGAAAGTGGGTGCTTTCCGTGAAACCGTGCGGACAGTTGTCTATGCCGTATTGTTTGCGGTCGTCGTGCGGACCTTCCTATTCGAACCCTTCAACATTCCTTCCGGTTCGATGATCCCGACATTGCTGGTCGGCGACTATCTGTTCGTGTCGAAATATTCCTACGGGTATAGCCGCCATTCGCTGCCCTTCAGCCCGCCGCTGTTCAAAGGCAGGATATTCGAAAGTCAGCCGGAGCGGGGCGACGTTGCCGTGTTCAAGCTGCCGAAGGACAACGAGACAGATTATATCAAACGCATCATAGGCTTGCCGGGGGATCGAATTCAGATCGTATCCGGCGTTTTGCACATAAATGGAAAGCCAGTTAAACGGCGCCGAATAGGTGACTTCAGGGGCGACGGGCCCGGAGAAGGTTCGGCCATCCAGTATGTGGAAACATTGCCTGGCGGGCGCGCGCACAAGATCATTGAAACGCATGGCGATAGATCGCGGTGGGATGACACCGACATCTACAAAGTTCCAGAAGGCATGTATTTCGCGATGGGAGACAATCGCGACGGATCGCTGGATAGCCGCGTCGTCTATACCGACAATGGTAAGACCACCGCGCCTGTGGGATTCGTGCCGGCAGAGAATCTAGTGGGTCGGGCCGAGTTCCTGTTCTATTCGACCAATGGCAAGGCCCGAATCTGGGAGGTCTGGAAATGGCCGATCACGGTTCGTTATAGCCGGCTATTCAATGGTATCGACTAGCCAAAACCCCGGAATTCCGCGATGATCGA
>JAPPPC010000735.1 GCA_028817685.1 Rhodospirillaceae bacterium | reverse complement strand
ACGCGAAGCGGGCCGAAGAGCTCGGCATGAGCAGCGACAAGATCATCCTGTCCTGCAAGGTCAGCGACGTGCAGAGCCTGTTCGCCGAATATCGGAAACTGGCGGATCGTGGAGACTACGCGCTGCATCTGGGGCTGACCGAGGCCGGTATGGGGTCGAAGGGCATCGTGGCTTCGACGGCGGCCCTGTCCGTGCTGCTGCAGGAAGGGATCGGTGATACGATCCGCATCTCCCTGACGCCGGAACCCGGCGGCGACCGCACACGCGAGGTGATCGTTGCGCAGGAAATTCTGCAGACCATGGGCTTCCGGTCGTTCGTGCCGCTTGTCACCGCTTGCCCCGGCTGCGGCCGAACCACCAGTACGGTCTTTCAGTCTCTGGCGGAACGTATCCAAGGTTATGTTCGGGATAAGATGCCGGAATGGCGCGACCAGTATGTGGGTGTCGAGTCGATGAACCTGGCCGTTATGGGATGCATCGTGAACGGACCGGGTGAAAGTAAGCATGCCGATATCGGCATCAGCCTGCCCGGGACGGGCGAAGAGCCGGCGGCGCCCGTCTTCGTCGATGGCAAAAAGACCGTGACCCTGCGCGGTGCGGATATCGCCGACCAATTCCAGGTCATCGTCGACGATTACGTCGAGAACCGCTACGAAAAGCGCTGATCGCGCTAGTTCTTCTTGGCCGGTTCACTCTCCGAATGTTGCTTTATGAATGCGGAGATCGCCTGCCAATATTGTCTGGCAAACTGGCTGGAAAAGTTGTTGTGGCCAGCGCCTTCAAAGATCTGGAATGTCTTATCGCCCGATGCGGCCTCGTAGACCTTCCGGCCCATCGCGATGGGGATGACTTGGTCGAAGGTGCCGTGCACGATCAGGAGCGGCGCTTTTAGCCGTGTGATTTTCGATACATTGTCGAAAGCGTTGCCGGCCAGACCGGCCGCGAATCCAAGACCCATCGCGCCGGCCTGGTCCGCGGCGCTCGACAGCGGGGAAATGAGGATGACACCCGCAAGCGCTTTGCCCTGTGCCAATTCGGTCGCTGTTGTCGATCCGAGAGAGCGGCCGAGCAGGAAAATCCGCGACGGTTGATATCCCAATGTCTTCGTGGCGTATGCGTAGGCGGCCTCTGCGTCCCGGTAAAGACCTGCCTCATCAGGGCTTCCGTCGCTTTTGCCGTAACCCCGATAGCTCAAGGCGAGAACACTGGTCCCGATATCGCGCAAGTGCCTAAGGTCGCGCAGCCGGTGATAGACATTGCCGGCGTTTCCATGGAAATAAACCGTGACGGTATCCGCTGCAGAATGGTGCAGATGCAAGGCGTGCAGGCGAACGCCATCCGATGCCTCGAAGAACACATCCTCTGTATCCGCCGGGAACCTGTCCGGAGGCACCTCGTATCTGGTGTCCGGGTGGAAAGCAAAAAAATTGACGACCGGATTGCAGGCTGAAACCACCAAGCCGATGCACAGGAATAGGATGGCCAGGCGAACCAGGGACACCGTTAGATTTTCCGTAGAAACGTGAGCACTGCATCGTTGAATTCCTCCGGCGCCTCGATATTGCACAGGTGGCCGGCATCGGGAATTTCGACGAAATAAGATTCTGCGATTTGCCCCGCAATCTCACGGCCCAGCTTGGGGCTGTTGAGACGGTCATCGCCGCCATAGACCAGTAGCGTCGGGACGCGGATCGCTTCCAGCGCGGCCGACCGGTCGTAGTAGGTCGAGGACTCGATCGTCTTGACGTAGCTTTCCTTATGCAACGCCGCAATGCTTTCGACGAGTTGGTCGAAATGTGCGCCGGTGGACCGTTTGCCCATCAGGCTGCGCGCGACGGTCGGCGCGATGTCACGCGGTTCTTTGCCTTCTTCGACGAGTGGCTTCTTGCGCAAACGGAGAAACGCTTCCCGCTCCGCCGCGGTTCTTTGCGCGAAGCTCGCGCGCGTACCGGACAGGGTCAGGCTTGATGCCCGGCCCGGATAGCGCGCGACGAAATCGAGAGCGATACGGCCGCCCATGGACAGCCCGACGAAATGCGCCGTGGCGACGCCCAGATGATCCTGAAGCCGGACGATATCGTGGGCGAAATCGCCGAAATCGAGGGGACCGTCATAGTCGTCGGACTGGCCATAGCCGCGTGCGTCCCAGGCAACAGCATGGTAGCCGGCGGCGAAGACCGGCAATTGGTCGCGCCAGTTCGTCCGGTTGCCGCCGATGCCGTGCAGGAACAGAACGACTTCGCCATCGCCCATGTGATCGTAGGCAAGCCTGGGGGGACCTGGAACATAATCGG
>JAPPPC010000560.1 GCA_028817685.1 Rhodospirillaceae bacterium | reverse complement strand
CGCACGAGACCGTCGATGGACCGGCGCGGGTTGCGGAGGCGCAAACGGTGGTCGACGGGCTTGATCCGCGCGACGACAACTTCCTTGACCAGGTAGACGCGCGTTCCCCCTATGAACGGATCCGCTGCGCCATCGCGACGGCGTGGCTGTCGGCGCAAGCGGCGGCGGCTGGGCAATCACTCTCTGCTTATCTCGCCGCGGATGATGAAACACCGGTGGCACGGGTGCCCGTCAACGGTTTGGTGACCGATGGCGACCCTCAAGCAGCGGCGGAAACCGCGCGGCGGCTGGTCGCGGAAGGCGCCCGGACGTTGAAGATTAAATGCGGGGCGGCCCGCCGCGACGATCTGGTCCGTGTGCGGGCGATTCGCCGCGCCGCGCCCGATGCGGTGCTGCGGCTCGACGCCAACGAGGCGTGGCATCCGGACTGGGCGGCCGAACATCTCTCGGACTTCGCCGATTTCGGCATCGACTATGTGGAGCAGCCCATCCCCGCCGGCGATGATGCCGCCCTGGCGAAGGTGCGGCGCGAAAGCGTCGTGCCGATCGCGGCGGACGAAGGGGCACTCGACGCGGACTCGATCCGCGCCCTGTTGGCGGCCGACGCGGTCGATGCGCTGATCCTCAAACCGCAGCGGCTGGGCGGGCCGGACCGCACGGTGGAAATCATCCGGCTGGCCGCCGCACAGGGCGTGCGCTGCACGATAACCAATAGTCTCGAGACGGCGGTGGGCGTCACCGCGGCGCTGCATATCGCCAGCCTGCACCGTCCGCCGGTGCCGGATTGCGGCTTCGGGACCTCGCGCTTCTTCGCCCAGGACGTGGCACCGCCGCCGCCGATCGTCGATGGACACATGACGGTGCCGACCGAACCTGGGCTCGGCGTCACACCCGAATACACTGGAGGATAGATCGATGGATACCGGCGCGCCCGCCTATACGAAGGATCTCGCGGCCTACGTCGCCGGATTACGGTTCGAGGATATTCCGGCCGAGGTGGTGGCACGGGCGAAGTTCCTGATCCTCGACGGACTCGGCTGCGGGCTGTATGGCGCGACCAAGGAATGGTCGGAAATCATGGTCGGGGCGCTGTCGAAGCTGGATGGCGACGGGGCCGCCACGGTCTGGGGCCGCGACGTGAAGCTGTCGGCGCCGCATGCCGCCTTGGCCAACGCGACGGCGGTCCAGGGATTCGAGCTCGACGATGTGCACTATCCCGGCGTGCTGCATTGCGAGTCGCTCACCATCCCGGCGGCCCTGGCGCTGGCAGAGCAGGCCGGCGGAGCGACGGGCAAGCAGGTGTTGACCGCCTTCGTCGCCGGCTGCGAGGCGGGGCCGCGCGCCGCGATGTGCATGCGCGGGCGCGAGATGCTGGAGCGCGGCTGGCACAGCGGCTCGATCGTCGGCGGCTTTGCCTCCGCGGCAACCTCTTCCAATCTGCTGGGCCTGGATGCGAAACAGACCGAACACGCGATCGGTATCGCGGGATCGGGCGCCAGCGGGCTGATGGCGGCCCAGTTCGGCGCCATGGTGAAACGCATGCAGCATGGCCGCGCCTGCCAGAACGGCGTCTATGCGGGACTGCTGGCGTCGGGCGGTTTTACCGGCATTGAGGATGTGTTCGAGGTGCCCTATGGCGGCTTCTGCACGACCTTTACGCAAAGCACCGACGATTTCGACATCGCGCAGATCAATGCCGGGTTGGGCGAGACGTTCGAGACCATGCGGGTGCGCATCAAGCTCTATCCCTGCGTCGGCGGCTGCCACGGGCCGGTCAACACGGTGCTGGTGATGAAGCAGCGCGAAGGCTTCTCGGCCGACGATGTCGAGTCGGTGCGGATCACCGGGGCGAAAGCCTTCGTCGAGCATGGCGGCTGGCCGTTCGAGGGGCGCAATGTGACCGAGGCGCAGATGAACATGCCCTACAGCATCGCGGCCGCGTTGACCGACGGGGAGCTGACGGTTTCGCGCTATACCGAAGCGGCGATCGAGGACCCGGCGGTGCGGGATCTGGCGCGCCGTATCACGGTGCATCTCGACGAGAACGCCCCGCGCCAGGGCGGCGGCGAGCACATCACGATCAATCTGAAATCCGGCGCGGCCGTGGCCCAGCATGTCGAACCGGCAAAGGGTTTGGGCAGCGCGCCGGAAGCCTATCCGGAGGCCGAAGCCGTGGCCAAGTTCCGCGACCTGGCGGGCCGGGTGGTCGGCGACCGCATCGCGCCGATCGAGGAGATGGTATTGGGTCTGGAGACGCTAGACGATGTGCGGGATCTGACGGCGCTGCTGCAAGCAGACTGATGCTGGGACTTCGATAAAAAAACGGCGGCACAGGGCGCGTCATGCCCGGTGCAGCCGCTTCGTCGCTAACCGGTGTCCCGTCTTACGACAGGCCCTTCAGGTCGTTCAGCACCTGGTCCGGATGGTCGGCCGGTTTGACCGTGCCGTAGGCTTTGGCGACCTTGCCGTCCGGGCCGATCAGCACGGAGACGCGGCTCGGGCGCGGTGAGTCCGAATCCGCCGCACCGAAGGCGATGGAGTCGGAGCGGCCTTCGTCGCTCAGCAGGTCGTACGGAAAGTCGAACTTTTCCTTGAACTTCTTGTTGGCGTCCGGCGTGTCGAAACTGACACCCAGGATCACCGCATTGTTGTCGCTGAATTCTTGGATTCGATCACGGAACCCTTTGCCTTCAGTCGTTCATCCGGGGGTATCGGCTTTGGGATACCACCAGAGAAGCACGTATTTGCCGGCGAAATCGCCCAACGCGACGGGGTTGCCGTCCTGGTTGGTCATCGAGAACGCCGGGGCTTCGCTACCTTCCCCTATCACTGACATCTAGTCCTCTTGTGTTTGAAGTGTCGGTTGAGGCGCTAGATTACCACTCCGACCAGCGATTGGAAGAATCCCTGACCGTATCGGGGAAGGGATCGAAGTAGGGCGGATGGTTCGGGCGGGATACGGCCATGATCCGGCCAATCGTTCCATCCGGTGCGGCGAAGGGCAGCAGCAGGCGGGTATAGTCGCGGCAGTAGCCGCGAATCCGCTGTTTGACCCGTTGGTAGTGCAGGGTGCTGGGATCCGCATCCGCTTTCGCGCCGACATAGTCCCTTTGCAGATAATGTGAATGCAGCCTGCAGGGTATGTCGCCGAGCCGCAATCCCGTCACGCGGTCCCCGTAAATCCGTGGGATATTGCCGGCATCGTGGGCGCGGTAGATGATCTGGAACCGCCTTGGATATTCCATCGCGCAATCTGTGATCGTGACGTGATTGGGAATCTTCATTTGCCACAATTTGGCGATATCGAACTGGTCCGCCCCGGGCGCACCCTGTCCGCCGTTTTTGAGCTCCAACCAAAATTCCAGCACCTGTGTGATGGGGCTGTCGGCGTCCTCGTCATCGACCAGCGTGTCGATCGAAAACCGAGTAATATTCTGAAAATCACCCATGCCAAAATCTGTCATTATTCAATCGCGCGGCGCGCCTTGATTATCCTGCCGATTATGCTGACCCACAAAACCGGAGTTGCAAAGAGTTCCACATCGATGTCGTGGGAACAAGCGTTTGGTGTGGTGGTTTGCTAGTCTGTGCCACGCGGAAAGGAGCCGCTATGGCGAACAGGCAGCCGGCCGAAGACTGGCCGTTCGAGATCAGTCCGCTGTCGCCCTTGATGGCGGCGGCGGTCACCGGTTTTGACGCGGCGAAGCCTATCGACGACCACGCCCGGGATTCGATCCTGGAAGCGCTCGGTCAGTTCAAGGTGTTGGTTCTGCGGGGCCAAGATTTGGCCCCCACCGCGCAGGCCGCATTCACCAAACGCTTCGGTGAGCTGGAGGCGCACGTCAATCGGGAGTTTCGCGGTAATGCGGTGCCGGAAGTGCATCCGGTCAACAATCTCGACGAAGACGGCAAGCCGGCGCGGGGTCGCAATATCGGGAACTATTCCTGGCACACGGACAAGTCCTATATGCCGCGCCCGTCGCTGGCGACGATGCTCTACGCGGTCACGTTGCCGCCGGCAGGGGGCGACACGGAATTCGCCGATATGCAGGCCGCCTATGCGGCGCTGCCGGACAGCCGGAAAACGGAGCTGGCCGATATTCGCATCGTGCACAGCTGGGAGCGCTCGCGGCAGAAGAACGGCAGCCGATTGGCGACGGCGCAGGAGATCCTCGACGCACCACCAGTAACGCACCCTTTGATCCGGACCCATCCCATGACCGGCTTGAAGGGTCTCTATATCGGGAATCACACTTCGCACGTGGAAGGCTGGCCGGTCGACAAAGGCGAGGCGCTGCTGCAAGAGCTGGAAGACTTCGCGACCCAGGAGCGGTTCGTCTACCGCCATCGCTGGCAGTCAGGCGATATGGTGATCTGGGACAATTGCTCCCTGTTGCACCGTGCCGTCGACAATTACGACATCGAAGCCCATATCCGAATCTTGAATCGGACCGTAGTCCGCGGTTCCGTGCCGATTTGACCGCAGCTGTGACCTGCGACGTAAAAGGGACAGCCGGCTACGCGGATGAGACGCCTGAGCTTCTCGTTCGTTACGAAAGTTTCGGCTTCGAGGAGGCGCATGAGGCCGTCCTGGATCTGTTGCCTGCGCACGCCGGCGACGTTCTTGATGTCGGGGCCGGTACCGGGCGCGATGCCGCCCATCTGGCGGCAAAAGGCAACCGGGTCGTCGCGGTGGAACCGACCGCCGCGCTGCGAGAAGCGGCCGCCGAGTTGCATCCGTCGGCGGCAATCGAATGGGTCGACGATGGGCTACCGGCGCTTAAGACCATAGTGGGACGGGGCACTAGCTTCGATCTCATCCTTATGTCCGCGGTCTGGATGCATCTGGACGAGCAAGAGCGGAGCCGGGCGATGCCCGTTATCGCGTCGTTGCTGGCGCCCGGTGGCACCGTCGTCATGACTTTACGGCACGGGCCCGTCCCGGCGGGGCGCCGGATGTTTGCAGTCACCGGGACCGAAACGGTAGCGCTGGCGGAGACGTCGGGGTTGGAAACAATACGCAACCGGCACGCGGAATCGCGGCGGGCGGAAAACCGCCGGGCCGGCGTCAGCTGGACGACGTTGGTCTTCCGCGCGCCAAGCCCGAGCGATTAGCTACTCCGCAGCGGCGGCTTCGGCGTCACCGTCGTAACCGGGGACCGCCAGCAAACGGGTCAGCGCATCGACATCATCCATATCCGAAAACCCTTTGACCGTATCGGCGATCGCATCGACGTCGATCGAGGGGCCGATCAGTGCGGTGACGGCGCGGGCCTTTTCGACGACTCCGTCGAAGGACAGCGAATTGCCGGGCGAACCCAGCGCTTCGATGACCTCGGCCTGCCGGATACTGCCATCGGCGAGATGCAGCGCCACCCCACCGCCCATATTCTCCGGCAAATGCGCGTCCAGCGCCGTGTCGTGATGCGCTTCGGTCTTGTCGATCAGCGACAGTATTTGCGGATCGTTGTGAAATTCCGCCTCGAACGCGCCGTAATTTTGCGGGCCCTTGGACAGGGTCGCGGCCACGATGTACGGCATGCTGTATTGCGCCGCCATGACGGAGTCGGGTCGGCGAATGGCGTGTTTCTTGATGGCGTTGCCCGGTGAGAAAGCATCGATCTTGACGATCTTTTCAGGATCGAGCGCGAAATGGTCGGTGGCAATCTCCAGCGCGTCGATCATGGCGTGAAACTTGCGGCAGCAGGAATAGGGCTTGAAGCTGACCGCGTGGATCTGCAGCGGTGCGCCGGGCGCACGGCGCAGAAACTCCGGCCGCACATTTCGGGAATAGAGATGATAAAAGCCAAGCGGCCCCTCCAACGGTTTGGCCGGCGCGGTGACACCCAGCACCGACAGGTCGGCGGCCAAGACCCCATGCATTGCGGGAAGGCCCGCATGCATCCGTTTCACCATGGTGCCTTGCGGTTCATGCGCGAACTGCTGTGCACCGCCCGCCATGGAAAGCGCCAAGCCCCAGGCACGGGTCAACTCGTCTGCATCGAGGCCCTTCAGCTTGCCCGCCGCTGTCGCCGCGCCGAACGGGCCGAACAGGCAGGTCGCGTGGAAGCCGCGCTCGGTTACTTCCGGTGAGGTGGAGGCACGGCCGATCCGCGCCATCGCTTCGTACCCGGCTGCGATTGCGGCAAGCGTTTCGAGGCCGCTCGATCCGGTTTCAGCGGCGGCCGCAAGGGCGGCGGAAATCACGACGGCGCCGGGATGGCTGTTCGACGCTTCATGGGTGTCGTCCAGCTCGTACCCATGGGCCGCGGTGCCGTTGGCGAGTGCCGCGGTTGCGGCGTTGGCCAAATCGCCGGAACCGATCAACCGCGCTTTACCACTCGTGTTCTGGTCGCGCGCCCACTGCCTCAGTTTGCGCCCCCAGGGCTGTACCGAGCCGCACATCGCCACGGCGGCGTAGTCGAGGATCAGACGCTCGAGTTGCGCGATGTCGTCGGGAGTCAAGGAAGCGGCGTCGATCGCGGCCATGTCTTGGGCGAGCTCGAGGCTGTTCACGGCACTGTCGGTCATCTCGGTCTCCTGGCGCTATTGTGGTCACAGCTTCCGGTATTGCGGTCGTCTTGTCCAATTCGCGCGAACGTCCGCGATGGGTTATCGTTCGGCCCTTCCCGGTAATTTTTCGCGAGTGAATGCCATGACAATCGAACACGGTCTTCGGGTCCCTATGGTCGGTACCCCCCAGGACACGGGCGCCTACGCCAGGCAGGTCGAGGCGGACGGATTCGATTTCATGTGGGTCCCGGACACACCGTTGCTCGCCGGGTTGTGGCGCGATGTTTACATGCATCTCACTTGCGCGGCGCTGGAGACCTCGAAAATTCGGCTCGGGCCGGGGGTCACCAACCCGATCACACGCCATCCGGTGGCCGTCGGCAGCGCCATTGTCACGCTGGACGAGGTATCGGATGGCCGCGCCGAGGTGCCGTATGGCACCGGTTATAGCTCCGCCTATATCATCGGACGGAAGGCTGCGACCTTGAAGCTGATGCGTGAAGCGGCGGCGTTGTGGCGCGGCATTTTCACCGGCGAGCGTACGCAGTTAGGCGGTTTGGAGATCGAACTCGATCCGCCGCGGGCGCACATTCCCATCATCATGGCGGCAAGCGGCCCGAAGGCCCTGCAGACGGCAGGCGAGGTCGCGGATGGCGTCCTCATCATGGTCGGTGCCCACCCCGGATGCGTCGAATGGGCGTTGGAACATGTCAATGCCGGCATCGCGAAAGCTGGCCGGGCGGCCTCGGACGTCAAAAAAACACTCGTGATCACCGCATGCGTCGATGACGACCGGCAGCGCGCCATCGACACGATGCGGCCTTGCGTCGGCAATCTGTGCCGGCACCGCTTTGTGGGCGAGCTGTTCGACAGGGCGGGCCTCACCCCACCGCCGGTGCCCGACAACATCCCGCAGCCTTATCCCGATTTGGGCCATGCGATCGATTGGGAGGAGGCCAAGCGCGCCACCGCCTGGATCCCCGACGATGTGGTGGCCGGGATGAACGCGCTCGGCTCTGGCGCGGAAGTTGCCGAACGGGTGCAGGCGCTCAGTGCGCTCGACATCGACGCCATCTGGTGGCGCGATCACGGCACTTGGGCGCATCCCGAGGCCCTGAGACAGGGTCTCGTGAATGCGGTTTTCCCACGGCTTTAAACCAACCGCTTATTTGTGTTTATGGCCATGCCCTTTGTCATGGCCGTGTCCCTTCATGCCGGAATGGCCTGTGGCGCCCGCTTTCATCGCCACTGCCGCATGCACTGTCACCGTGCCCGCCTTCTCGAAGGTGAGGGTGAGCGGCAGCATGCCGCCTTTTTCGATCGGCGCATTGAGTTTCATGATCATGACATGATAGCCGCCCGGTTTCAGGGCCACGCTGCCTTGCGCGGGCACGGGAACGCCGCCCTCAACCTGACGCATGCGCATGATGTCGCCTTCCCGGATATGGGTGTGCAGCTCGACTTTGCCGGCTTGCGGCGTCGACGCGGCGATCAGCCGGTCCGCCGGACCTGTATTCTTAATGACCATATAGGCCGCACTATTGCCCCGTGTGCCGATAGAGGGGCGGGCCCAGGCGCTGTCGATCGTCAAGGCGCCATGTTTGGTTTCGCCTGCCTGGCCAGCCGCACTGAAGCCCGTTGCGAGGCTTATCGCAACAGCGAGTAATTTTAGAAACTTCATTTGATTCTCCGAATTGGCGGCTTTCCGCAGGGGCTGCCGCGTTACGCGTCTTTAGGTGATAGAGCGTCCGGAGTGTGGCGGGGCACGTCCGAAGGGACGTTGAACGGGTGAAGAAGCGACTTCGTTTTGGGCAAGGTTGAACTGCCCGGCTTGCCGCACCGCCGGCGGGAATTTATACGCCGCTTCGGAAACTAACGCGGCCGCGTTGGCGCAGGCGAGAACGCATTCCGGGCATTCTTCATGGTCGTGTCTCGGCGATACTGGTCGGTTCTCGCGGTCGAGGGTGATCCGCTGGAATCCCTCGCCGGTGCACAATGTGACGATGCGGATGACGCCGCTGTCCACTTCGATCGCGGCTTGAAGGCCGGTCGCGAACATGGCTTGCAGGCCGAGAGCAAGGGCGGCCAGCAGAACGATCGGGCGTCGTCGTACTCTTCTCATCGTGGCGCAACCTAACACCGGTCGAATCGCGCCGCACGATCAAACCGGATCGTGTGTCGATTGGCCGCACAGCGCCAACCGCTGTTGCTTGCCCGGTTTCCGTGCCAAACTGGTTCGAGCGAAAAGAGTAAATTTTGGGAGGTCCTCATGATCCACGAACTGCGTATCTATCACTGCGTGCCTGGCCGTCTGCCGGCACTGCTGAACCGTTTCGATACGATCACGCTTAAACTGTGGGAAAAGCACGGTATCCGTCAGGCCGGATTTTGGACGATGCTGGTCGGCGATTCGAACCAGGATCTCTATTACCTGCTGGAATGGGAAAGCCTGGCGGAGCGCGAGGAGAAGTGGAACAAGTTCGCCGCCGATCCGGAATGGCTCGAGAAGCGGGCCGAGACCGAGAAGGACGGTCAAATCGTCGCCAAGGTTGTGAACTACATGCTGCAGCCGACCAGCTTCTCCGCCGTCAAATAGGAGGGGCTGGTGAGCGAGAATCCGGTCAAGGCGCGTCTGGCAGCCGGCGGTGTCGCGCTGGGTATGAATGTGCGCCTGGCGCGCTCCGGCGATGTGGCGCGGATTGCCAAATCTTCCGGTCACGACTTCCTGTTCATCGATATGCAGCACGGTCTCTACGATGTGGAGACGGTGGGCCATATCGCGCACACGGCACTCGGTTGCGGGGTGGCGCCGCTGGTCCGCGTGCGCGGCTGCGACGATCCCAACACGGCGCTGCTGCTGGACAATGGCGTGACCGGAATCGTGTTTCCCGACATCAATACCGGCGCGGAAGCTCAGCGCGGAGTCGACCGGGCGAAGTTCGCGCCGGTCGGCAAACGGTCGGTTGGCGGCGCGTTCCCGCATTTCGACTATGAGCCGCTGCCGGTGGGCGAGGCGACAGTGCGGATCAACGATCTCACCCTCGTCGTCTGCATGGTGGAGACGCGGGAGGGGTTGGAGAATGTCGAAGCGATCGCCGCTGTGGATGGCGTCGATGTGGTGCATGTCGGCAGCAACGACCTGTTGCTCGATATGGGCATGCCCGGGCAATTCGGCTCGCCCGAGCATGTGGCGGCCATCGACCGGGTGATCGAAGCCTGCGCTGCGAACGGTAAGGTGGCCGGGCTTGGCGGCGAACGGGATCTGGCGCGTCAGGTCGACTTCATCCGCAAGGGTACACGGTTCGTGACAACGCAGACCGATCTGCGCTTCCT
>JAPPPC010000084.1:2010-31286 GCA_028817685.1 Rhodospirillaceae bacterium | reverse complement strand
GGTGTATACGTTCGACATCAATGAAAGTTTCGTTGCTCAAACCAGCTTGAATGCAAGGAACGCGGGGGTCGAAGACCGGATCGTCGCGCAGCAATGCGACGGCGCCACCGTGCCGCTTTCAGACGCGTGTCTCGATCGCTTCACCGCGCGAAACACGCTGATTTATGTCGATGACGTTGAACAGACACTCCGTGAATTCAAGCGCGTCCTGAAACCGGGAGGCATCGCACATGCCATAGACGGTGACTGGCCGATGATGGTGGTCGAGCCGCTGCCCGACAGCGAGTGGACCGCGATCGTCGACGCCGCAAGCCATGCCTGCCGAACCCCCAATATCGGCCGCAAGCTCCACGGCCATTTCGTAAGAGCGGGATTTACGGATGTGGCGGTGCAGTTGATCACCCGCCCGGATACCGAAGGGCGGCTGTTGGGCATGGTCAAGAACATGGTGGGCTATGCGCGGGCCAGCGGAAAACTGAGCGACGACTTTATCGAGAAAACCGCTGCGTCGATCGATGCAGCCGTCGCAGCGAAAACCTATTTGGCTCTGGCGCCGCAGTTCGTCGTCACGGCCCGGGCCCCGTAAGGCTATGCTCGAAGTTCGCTACGGGATCACGACCAAGACGACTTTTGCCCACGACCACCGCGCCGTAGGCCGTGACGCCGAATTGGGCGCCGGTTCCGTAGCGCAGGAGTGCGCTTCCTTCCGTGTCACCCTCACCTGATACGACGAGACAGCTTCACGTTAAGATAACTGGATAAGCCGATGTCGGAGCCGAAATGAAAATTCCAACCTTGCCCTTCACGACAACCGACTGGTCTAAAGTGCCGCCGACCGAACACCCCGGCGAAACCGGTAAGGCCATTTGGCGTACCTTTGAAATCGATGATCTTCGCGTCCGTTTGGTCGAGTACAGCCCGGGGTATCTCGCCGATCATTGGTGTGATCGCGGTCATGTGCTCTTTGTGTTGGAAGGCGAGCTGCGTTCAGAGCTGAAAGATGGGCGGTCGGTCACCCTGACGCCCGGCATGAGCTACCAGGTTTCGGACTTCGGCGATTCCCCGCACAGGTCGTCGACGGCGCAGGGCGCAAAACTCTTTATTGTCGATTGACTGGTTCCAGTCCGCAAACCGACCGTTTCAATAGTCAGGCCACGCCATGCTGTCGTCCAATCCTACCTCTGACACTATTGCCTAGCATCCGCTGATGCCTCGGCGAATTCCAAACTTCAATCAAATCAGGGCGTTTGAGGCCGCCGCGCGCCTGGGCAGTTTTCGGGAGGCGGGCGACGAACTGAACGTCACCTATTCCGCAATAAGTCATCAAATCAAGGCGTTAGAGGCGTATTTTGGGGCACCTTTATTCCGCCGGAAAGCACGGGGTGTTGAAATAACGGATGCCGCCAGGCCACTTCTTGACGACATACAGCGGGCGCTGGATGTGCTCGAATCCGCAACGGCGAATTTCCAGGCCAGCGAGCTCGGCGGAACGCTCACCGTCAGTATCGCGCCATCCTTCGCCTCGCGGTGGCTGCTGAAGCGCCTGGGCAAATTTAGGGCGCTTTATCCCACGATTGCGATCGAGCCGGAAATCGCATCGAACCTGCTCGACTTTGGCCGTTCGCACATCGACGTTGCGATACGGCACGGTTCTGGAGCATGGCCCGGCCTCAATGCGGAGAAATTGTTCGATGAGACGCTGTGGATGGTTGGATCGCCGCAGGTCGCTAACACGATCTTGGCACAGGATGGCACGATCGACTTCGCAAAAGCGGTGCTGCTGACCGCGTCCGTCCGGACCGGTGAACTGAAGATTTGGCTGGACGAAAGTGGAAGCGGCGGGCCGGAGGGCAGGGAGGTGATTCATTACCCGACCCAGGCGCTGGCCTTGGACGGTGCCGTTTCGGGGCTGGGTGTCGCGTTGGCGGACTACCGGATTGTCGAGGACGAAGTAAAGGAAGGCCGCCTTGTCCAGGTCACGGACCAAACGGTGCAAACCGGTCGCGGTTATTACCTGGTATGGCCAAAAGGGCAGGCGTTGGACGCGAAGTCACACGCCTTCATGACGTGGCTTGCCGAAGAAATTTCCCGGCACGCGAACGGGTACTCATGACGGTTCGTTTGCCCTGGGCCGGGCGTAATGCGCGCCGGCCCGAACCGTCGTCCGCTATCCGAAGCGGTCCGTCCGTGCGGGTGCCCACTGCAAGGCGGATCGTACGATGACGGGCGGACCGCAGGGCGCGGCGGATCAGAAGTTTATCTATCTGGTGATCCCGGCGACCTTCGTTCTGCTGTGGAGCAGCGGCTTCATCGCCGCCAAAATCGGGCTTGGGCATGCTGACACGCTGACCTTTCTCGGTTTGAGATATGGCGTTGTTACGCTGTTGATGGCAGGTGTCGCCCTGGCGATGCGGGCGCCGTGGCCGAAGTCCTGGCGCGAAGTCTTTCATATCGCCGTCGCCGGTGCCCTGCTGCAGGCGCTTTACTTCGGTGGCGTCTGGCTGGCCATGGGCAAGGGTGTGGGTGCCGGCGTTACGGCCCTAATCGTGTGCCTGCAGCCGGTCGTGACCGCCGCGCTGGTCGGCCCGTTGCTGGGTGAACGTGTGACGGGACGTCAGTGGTTCGGCTTTTTCCTGGGTTTCGCCGGTGTCGCGCTGGTCGTGGCGCGAAAGCTGGCTTTGGGTTTGGGGACAGTCGAGGGAATGGTGTGGGCCTTTGTGGGGCTGATCGGCATCACCTTCGGCACGATCTATCAAAAGAAATACCGTGCCGAGATGGACCCGCGGACCGGGTCCACCGTGCAGTTTTTCGTGGCCGCCCTTTTGGTCAGTCCGCTTGCGTTGATCTTCGAAGAAGGGGTCATCCACTGGACACCGGCGTTCATCGCCGCGCTGGCCTATATGGCGGTATTCCTTTCTCTGGTCTCCATGATCCTGCTGACCGTGATGATCCGGCGCGGCGCCGTATCCCGCATGACCAGCATGTTCTTTCTCGTCCCGCCGATGGCGACGGTGCTTGGTTACCTGATCCTCGACGAGCCGGTCGGCCCGTTGGCCCTGATCGGCATGGCCGTCGCGGTCGCCGGCGTCCTGTTGGTGGTTACAGCGGAAAAGCCCTTGTCATAGCGGCTTCATCGGAGGGGTCCGGACCTTGGTAGCAGGCTAAGGTGGAGCCAAGTTTCATCGCGGTTAAGCCAAAATGGCGAAGCGCTCGCTTCGATGGGTTCGACTTCCGGAAACGGCTAGCTTCGCGCGTCGTGACGGTGATCGTAGAAGGGCCGGTCTGCCCCACAAACCGGCCGTGCCACCTACGTTATAGCATTAACGTATTGTTTTAAAACAATATATCAATACCAGCACAAACGGCCCCGCAACGGCCTACACCGTCGGCGGCTTGCCGTGAGTCAGCCGGTGCAGCACATCGTCGAGCTGTTCCAGGGTCTCATACGCGATATCGAGCGTGCCGCCCTCGCCTTTTGTCTTGATCGAGACCTTGAGGCCGAGCAATTGGCTGAGATCGTTTTCCAGCGCGACGATATTGGGGTCGCGCGCCGCGGGCGCCAAGGCCGCTTTCGGGCCGGCGGCCGCGCTTTTCTTCACCATCTGTTCGGTCTGGCGCACGTTGAGACCGCGCGCGACGATCAGCTCGGCCCAGACCGAGGGTGCTTCCGTATTGATCAGCGCCCGGGCGTGGCCGGCCGACAGGCGACCGTCATTGACCATCTCCTGCACGAGGTCCGGCAAGGTAAGCAGGCGCAGCAGGTTGGCGATATGGCTGCGGCTCTTGCCGATCACCCGGGAGAGCGCCTCTTGGGTGTGGCCGAACTCCTCCATCAGGCGCTGATAGCCTTCGGCTTCCTCGACCGCGGTCAGATCCTCGCGCTGAACATTTTCGATAAGGGCCAGTTCCAGCGCTTCGCTGTCGTCCAGCTCCTTGATGACGACCGGGACCTCGGTGAGGCCGGCACCCTGCGCCGCGCGCCACCGGCGTTCGCCGGCGACGATTTCATATTCGTTCGTCTGGGCCGGATGGCGGCGGACGAGCAAGGGCTGGAGCACGCCTTTCTCACGGATCGACGTGATCAGCGCCGCGATCGCATCATCGTCGAAATGGCGGCGCGGCTGGGCATCGCCGGGATGCAGCAGCTCGATCGGCACCGTCTTCGACAGGCGGACGCGGTCGAGCGTGGCGTAATCCTCCGTCTCATCGCCCAACAGCGCCGAGAGGCCGCGCCCCAATCCGCGTTTCCGGGTTTCGTCCGCCGGGGTCACGCCACCGCCTTCCTTTCCCGCCGCAGCATTTCACGCGCCAGATGGATATAGGCCTGGCTGCCGGCGCAGCGCCAATCGTAGACCAAAACCGGTTTGCCATGCGAGGGCGCTTCCGACACCCGGACATTGCGCGGTATCACGGTGCGATACACCTTGTCGCCGAAATGCTCGCGCACATCGGCGGCGACCATGTCGGACAGATTGTTGCGGCGGTCATACATGGTCAGCACCACGCCCTGGATCTCGAGCGACGGGTTGAAGGCGCGCTTGACCCGGTCGATGGTGCGGACCAGATGGCTGAGGCCTTCCAGCGCGTAATACTCGCATTGCAGGGGGACCAGCACCGCGTCGGCGGCGCACAGCGCGTTCAAGGTCAGCAGGCCGAGCGCCGGCGGACAGTCGATCAATACGTAGTCGAAATGAAGTTGCGCGCGGCGGACTGCAGCGGCGAGCCTGAATTCGCGCTCCTCCAAATCGATTAATTCAAGCTCTGCGCCAGAAAGATCGACGGAGGAGGGGACGACGGACAGGCCCGGGACGATAGTCGGCTGGATCGCATCCTCCAGCGTGGCCTCGCCAAGCAACAGGTCATAGGTGGTCAAATGCCGTGCCGAACGCTCGATCCCCAGCCCGGTGCTGGCGTTGCCCTGCGGGTCGAGATCGATGATCAGCGCCTTTTTGTGGGTTGCCGCCATCGCGGTGGCCAGATTGACCGTCGTCGTCGTCTTGCCGACGCCGCCCTTCTGGTTGGCGATGGCCAGCACGCGCGGCGACGGGGTGCCCGGACCGGACGCGACCGGATGATCGGCCTTGTCGACAGTCTCGACACTATCGGAGTCGACAGTCTCGACATTCTCGGATTTAGCCAGCTGAATCATGGGAAAGGACCTCCAAGCGGACGATGACGCCGTCGGGATTCGAGAGACTTGGATATGTATTTTCCCTAATATTCCACATCTTTTGTATTTCGGTCAATTCCTCATCCACACCGGTTCCTTTCAGAAACAGGCATATTGAATTCGGTGTCAGATACGGTTCGGCATATTCGAGAAGGATTGACAACGGGGCCAAGGCGCGGGCGGTGACGACATCCGCGTTCAGTGCCGTCGGCGTTTCGATCCGTGCATTGTGGATCGTGACCGCCGTTTCCGTCGCCCGCGCGGCCTCGCGCAGAAAGGCGCATTTGCGCGCGTTGGCTTCGACCAGGTGAACGTCCGGCGCCCCCATGATCGCCAGAACCAGGCCGGGAAACCCGGCGCCGCTGCCGAAATCGACCAGGCGGCCGGCGGTTTTGGGGAGATACGGGAACAGCTGCGCCGAATCCAGCATGTGGCGGCGCCACAGATCCGCGATCGTCGACCGGCCGACGAGATTGACCGTCTTGTTCCACTTGACGAGCAGCGCAGCATAGCGCTCCAACCGCTCGATTGTTTCACGTGAAACATTTATCGCCGCGGCGAAGCCCGCCGCATCGAGCGGCTCAGGCGCGGGCATGACCGCGGCGGACGTAACGCAGGAGCGCGATCGTGGCGGCGGGGGTCACACCGGAAATCCGTGCGGCGGCGCCGATCGTCCGCGGCCGCGCCGCTTCCAGCTTCTGCCGCACCTCCGCGGACAGGCTGCCCACGGCCGCATAGTCGAGATCGTCCGGCAGCCGCAGCTGATCGTCCTTGCGATAGGCTTCGATATCTGCGTCCTGACGCGCCATGTAGCCTTGATACAGCCCGTCGATGGCAAGCTGTTCGGCCACGTCCGGCCGCAGCGCGTTCAGTTCGGGCCACAGCCGGGCGAGCCCCGCCATGTCGACGCCGGGGAAGGCGAGCAAATCGATCACGTCGCGGACGACGCCATCCGCTTTTATCTTGAACCCCGCCCTATTCAACACAGTCGGGCTCGCGCGCAGGTCGCGGGCCAAGGCACGGCCCTCGGCCAGCGCACGCGCCTTTTCCGACCAGGCCGCGCGCCGCGGTGCCGAAAGGCAGCCGAGCTCGGCGCCGATCGGGCTCAAGCGCTGGTCCGCATTGTCCGCCCGCAACCGCAACCGGTATTCGGCGCGCGAGGTGAACATGCGGTAGGGCTCGTTCGTCCCCTTGGTCACGAGATCGTCGATCAGCACGCCGATATAGGCCTCCGCCCGATCGAGGATCAGCGGGTCGCGGCCGTCGACGGCCAGCGCCGCGTTGAGTCCGGCCATCAGCCCTTGCGCAGCCGCTTCCTCGTAGCCGGTGGTTCCGTTGATCTGGCCGGCGAAGTAGAGCCCCGGGATCTTCCGAGTCTGCAGGGCGTGATCCAGCGCGCGCGGATCCACATAATCGTACTCGATGGCGTAGCCCGGCCGGATGATGCGCGCCGCCTCGAGCCCCGGGATCGTTTTCAACAAATCTTCCTGGACGTCACGGGGGAGGGAAGTCGAGATCCCGTTCGGGTAAACCGTGTCGTCTTCGAGCCCTTCCGGCTCGAGATAGATTTGATGGCTCGCCTTGTCGGCGAAGCGCACCACCTTGTCCTCGATGGACGGACAATAGCGCGGCCCCGTGCCGTCGATTTGCCCGGAATAGATCGGCGCCCGGTCGAGGTTGGCGCGGATCAGATCATGTCCGGCCGCACTGGTGTGCGTCAGGTGGCAGACGATCTGCGGCGTGGTGATCTTATCGGTCAGGGTGGAGAAGGGGACGGGATCGTCGTCGCCCGGCTGCACCTCGAGCCCGGCCCAATCGATGGTCGTGCCGTCGAGCCGCGGCGGCGTTCCGGTCTTGAGACGCCCGAGCGGGAAGCCGAACTGGCCCAAGGTGCGGGACAGCCCGTAGGACGCATCGTCGCCGACCCGGCCGGCCGGGATTTTCTCCTCACCGATATGGATCATCCCACCGAGAAACGTGCCGGTGGTCAGCACGATGGTCCGCGCCGGCAAGGTCGATCCGTCCGCGGTGATCACACCGGCGACCCGCCCCGTATCGTCCAGCGCGATATCTTCGACCGCGGCGGCCCGGATTTCGAGATTGTCCTGCGCCGCCAAGGCCGACTGCATCGCCGCGCGATACAGCGCCCGGTCGGCCTGCGCCCGCGGCCCGCGGACCGCCGGCCCTTTACTTCGGTTCAGCAGCCGGAACTGGATGCCGGCCTGATCGGCCACGCGGCCCATGACTCCGTCGAGTGCGTCGATCTCGCGCACCAGATGTCCCTTGCCCAAACCGCCGATCGCCGGATTGCAGGACATCTCACCGATGGTCTCGAGCTTGTGGGTCACCAGCAGGGCGGACGCGCCCAGGCGCGCGGCCGCGGCCGCCGCCTCGCAGCCCGCGTGTCCGCCGCCCACAACGATGACATCCCAGTGCTTCATGGCGGGCAATCTAGTGTCAGCTGTTTTTCAAGTAAAGGCGCGGATTTCCGGGACCGGCGACCGGAATGTTTCACGTGAAACATTATTTGCCGATACAAAAGTCCCGGAAAATCACATCCAGCAAATCTTCCACGTCAACGGCACCGGTAATCCGGCCCAGCGCGCGCACCGCGAGCCGGAGATCCTCCGCCGCGAGCTCCGATTCCGGCGCCGCCGCCGCGCGGGTGAGGGCCTGCCGGCAGTCCTGAAGCGCCGCGCGATGACGGCTGCGGGTGATCATCGGCGCGTCGCCAAGGCCGATGCGGTCGCGCACCGCCGCCGCCAGCCCGGACAGGAACGCCTCGATCCCGGTGCCGGTCTTCACCGACACGGCATACTGAGCGCAAATATCCGCGATCTGGGGAACGGCATCACCGCCCAGATCGCTTTTGTTGAAGAGGACGATCGTGTCGCGATCGATCATGTCGCGGGACGCCGCATCGGGCACCGCGGTTCGGTCGAACAGCACCAATTTGAGATCCGCCTGTGCCGCCCGCGCCCGTGCCCGGCGCACACCCTCCGCCTCTATCGCATCGGTGCTGTCACGCAATCCGGCGGTATCGGCCACCGTCACCGGATACCCGGCCAAGTCGAGACGCACCTCGACCACGTCGCGCGTCGTGCCCGCGGTCGACGATACGATCGCCGCATCACGGCGCGACAGCAGGTTCAGGAGACTCGATTTGCCTGCGTTGGGCGCGCCAAGAATGGCGATGTGAACACCTTCCCGAAGGCGCTCACCGCGCCGATGATCATCCAGATGTTGTGCTAACTCATTCTCTACATACAAGATACCTTCCCGGACTGTCGCCTCGAGCGACTCCGGTATCGGCTCGTCGACGAAATCGATCGACGCCTCGAAATGCGCCAGTAACGCCACCAACCGGGTCCGCCATCCCGCATAGAGCCGGCCCAACGCACCATCGGCTTGCCGCAGGGCCTGGCGCCGCTGCGCATCGGTCTCCGCGTCGATGAGATCGATCAGCCCCTCGGCCGCGGTCAAATCGATCTTGCCGGCGAGGAAGGCACGGCGGGTGAACTCGCCCGGCTCGGCCAGACGCAGGCCGGGCTGCGCCGACAACACCTCCAGCGCTGCCGCGACCACCGCCACACCGCCATGGAGGTGCAGTTCCGCGACATCCTCTCCGGTATAGCTACGGGGGGCGGGGAACCACAGGACGAGCCCGTCATCCAGCGGGCCGCCATCGGCGGGATCACGGAGAACGGCCCGGGTCGCTTTCCGCGGCTGGGGCAGGGCCCCGCCGGACAATCGTTCCAAGACAGCCCCCGCCTTGGGCCCGGACAGCCGGATCACGGCAAGACCGGCGCGGCCGGCGGCGCTCGACAAGGCAAAGATCGTGTCGGTCACGGCGCGGGGTCCTAACGGAAGCCCGTGTTACTTGTCATCCTTGCCGCCGAACTGCGCCCAAAACGCCTTCTGCATCTGATCGAACCCTTCCATACCGGCTGGAAGCCATGCCTTCAGCATCGCATCCGGCGCCATGTCCTTGAGGGCCGCGCTCATCTGCGTTTCCACCTGGCTCATGAGACGTTCCTGCACAGCGGAAACGTCGGGCAAACCGAGAAACTTCCGCGCTTCCTCCGGCGTGCAATCGATCTCGATGTTGAATTTCATGGCGGAAGCCTCCGTTTCCGGTTAAAGGGTCGCTTGACCCTGTCGCAGCGGGATCAAGATTACTATCATCCCCTGCCGAAATCATCACATCGCGAGTGACCCGCCCATGAGCCGCAATCGCCTCGCAGAGGAAACGAGCCCCTATTTGCTGCAGCATCAGGACAACCCAGTGCATTGGCAACCCTGGGGCGACGACGCCTTCGCGGCGGCGCGTGAATCCGGCAAACCGATCCTGCTGTCGATCGGTTACGCTGCCTGCCATTGGTGCCACGTGATGGCACATGAGAGCTTCGAAAACGACGAGATTGCCGATGTGATGAACGATTTGTTCGTCAACATCAAGGTCGACCGCGAGGAGCGGCCGGACATCGACACGATCTATCAAACCGCGCTGCAGATGCTCGGCGAACAGGGCGGTTGGCCCCTCACCATGTTCCTCAATCCGGAAGGCGAACCGTTTTGGGGCGGCACCTACTTCCCACCGGCACCGCGTTTCGGCCGGCCTGGATTTCCTCAGGTATTACAAGGTATTGCGGAGGTCTACCACAAGGAACCGGAGCGTGTAAAAAACAATACCGAAGCCATGCGCAGCGGTCTGCAAAGCTTGAGCCAATCGGAATCCGGCGGCGATATTTCGGTCGAAACCATGGACGCCGCGGCCGAACGGCTTGTCCAGGAAGTGGACACCGTTCATGGCGGCGTCGGCGGCGCGCCGAAATTCCCGCAACCCTCTTTCTTCGACCAGCTCTGGCGTGCCTGGAAGCGTACCCAACGGCCGCAATACCGCGACGCCGTCACGACCAGCCTGACGCAAATGTGCCAGGGCGGCATATACGATCATCTGCGCGGCGGCTTCGCGCGCTATTCCGTCGATGCGCGCTGGCTCGTCCCGCATTTCGAGAAGATGCTGTACGACAACGCGCAGCTCCTCGATCTGCTGACCTTGGTTTGGCAGGAAACCCGCGACCCGCTCTACGGCGAACGGGTGGCGGAAACGGTCGACTGGGTGCTCGGTGACATGACCGACCCGGACGGCGGCTTCGCCAGTTCGCTGGATGCGGACAGCGAGGGAGAGGAGGGCAAGTTCGCGGTCTGGAGTGAAACGGAAATCGACGACGCGCTCGGCGATGACGCGGCGCTGTTCAAGGAAGTCTACGACGTCTCCCATGACGGCAACTGGGAAGGCAAGAATATCCCCAACCGCCTGCATTCCGTCCGGCCGGGCCCGCCCGCCCGCGAGGCGACCTTGGCGCGCTGCCGCGCCACCCTACTCGACATTCGCAACAAACGGGTACAGCCGGGCAAGGACGACAAAATCCTGGCCGACTGGAACGGCATGATGATCGCCGCGCTGGTCAATGCCGGTCTTGCCTTTGAGGAACCGAATTGGATCGCCGCCGCCGCGCGCGCCTTCGCCTTCGTCCGCGACCGGATGTCCGTCGACGGCAGGCTGCGGCACAGCTGGCGCGCCGGGAAACTGAACCATCCGGCGACCTTGGACGACTATGCCAATATGAGCCGCGCCGCATTGGCCCTGTATGAAGCGACCGGCGAAGAGCATTATCAGGACTCCGCCATCGCCTGGACCGATATCGCCGATGCGCACTATTTGGACGAGCAAGGCGGCGGCTATTTCCTTGCCGCGCTCGACACCCCCAACTTGATCGCCCAGACCAAGTCGGTGGTCGACAACGCGGTTCCAGCCGGAAACGGGACACTGGTCCATGTTTTCGTGCGGCTCTACTACCTGACCGGCGAGTTACGTCATCTGGAGCGCGCGCGGCGCATCATTTTCGCTTTCTCCGGCGAACTGAAACGCAACATCTTCCCGCTAGCGACCCTGATCAACGGCAACGATCTGATGTTGCACGCGTTGCAGATCGTGGTGGTCGGCGACCGTGGCGATCGCGCGACCAGCGCCCTGCTGCGCGCGGTCTACGACAATAGCCTGGCGAACCGGGTCGTGATGGTGATCGCCCCGGATGAAGCCCTGCCGGAAAGCCATCCTGCCAACGGCAAAGGTCAGGTCGACGGCAAGCCGACCGCTTATGTTTGCGAGGGCCAAACCTGCTCGCCGCCGCTCACCGATCCGGACGCGCTGCGCACCGATTTGGCGACGCGGTAATCGGATGCCGGTTCAGACTTTCGACAGCCCCATTGGCCCGCTCTATGTCATTACGGACGGGGACCGGATCAGCCGATTCAGTTTCGGCCCAGCACCAGCGCCCGGCGATCCGTCGGACCTGACACGGAAGACCGAGGCCTGGACCCGCGCCTACTTCGAAGGCGGCGCCGATCCCTACGAACTGCCGCTTGCCGCGATCGACTCGCCGTTCCAGGCCAAAGTCCGCGCCGCCATGCTCGCGATTCCCTTCGGCCAGACCCGGACCTATGGCGACATTGCCAAAGACATCGACGGTAATCCCCGCGCCGTCGGCCAGGCCTGCGGCCGCAACCCTATTCCGCTCATCGTGCCCTGCCACCGGGTGCTTGCCGCCGGCGGATCGCTCGGCGGCTTCTCCGGCGGCGACGGCCTGCCGACCAAGAAGAAACTGCTCGCCCATGAGGCCCGGTTCGCCTTCACCCTGACGCCATAGATTCAAAAAAATTTTAGATCGTCGAAAAAACATATAATAACGTAATAACAATAGGTTATATACGGTTTGTCGAAAAGAAACTGGGTGTTTCACCCGCAATTTCCATGCTGACACGCTGACCAAGCCAGCCTCAGGGGAACCGTAACTTGTCTCTGGCAATGGGATGATCCCAGGGCGCATCGAGTATCGTCGTCGCGGCGATACGCCCCCAATCGTCGGAGCCCTTCGCACCTTTGCCGCACCCGCCGACGGCGACCAGAACCCGGTCGTTATAGACAAAATCGATAATGGGAAGCCTGCTCGCCGTGTAGGTCGTGGCACAGGTATCCGTGTGCCAATGTTCACACGCCTGCAACGCCGGAAAGATCGATTTCATCAGGCGCGTGAAATCACGCCGATCGCTCTCCGACCCGGCGCTCTTGAACCAACGGTCCAGTTTCTCCGGTGACGACAAGCGTTCGTCCCGGTCGGATCCGTTCCCCAGTTTCAGGTAGTGGTGTCCGTCGGGATACCGGATGGGCGGCAGGATATACGCATCGCTTTCACAGTGAATCATGGTCGGCATGCCGTCGAATTCCGACAGCAAATCCTCATCGATGCGGGCCAACACGACAGTACGCCCATAGACCTTTAGGTTCAGGTTCTTTTGGATCAGGCCCCAGGCTTGCGTAAAGGCACCCGTGGCGACGATCACCTTGTCCGCTTTGACGGTATCGCCACCCATCGTTGCGATTTCGATACCGCCGGACACGGGACGCAGGGATTGCGCAGCGTCTCTCACCAGGACGGCGCCGCCTTTTGCCGCGATTTCCGTTTGCGCCGCGACCAGGCCCCGCGGGCTGATATATCCGGCCGATCCTGTCTCCGTCAGCCCATCCGCATCGTCGGGAACATTCAGGAACGGAAATGCCGTTCTTATCTGAGCCGCGTCGAGCCGCCGCAATGTTGCCCCTTGCGTCGCGCCGGCCTTGGCGCAGGCGTCATTATATGACATGCCCGGACCGCCGAGGCCCAAATACCCGGCGGGCGTGAAGAAGGCAATGCCGGACCGTCGTTCCAAGTCCCCAAACCGGGCGATCGAGCGCTTGGCGGTGATCGACCATTCTGGCATCGGATCAACGATCCGTGCCATTCGCCCTTCGTCATAGTGGCTGGCGAAAACACCCGTATGCGAACTGCGTTCCGCCGGTTCGTCGGGACCGATGACGACGACCCCGTCGGTCATCTCGGTCAGGTGGCGCGCTGCGGCGCTGCCGATCAATCCGCGCCCGATAACGGCAACTCTGTACATCTGACCGCCTCTGTTCTACGCCGGGCGCTATCGCGCATAAGCTCATCACCGCCGGCTCAACAGTGCCATCTCTACCACGTCCACCGACCGATGGTGCACTGGGCTTCCCGTAAATGCGGGGAGAAGAGACTTAATTCCATCGCGAGATAAGTATTGTGTCCCTTTATTTGAATTGCAAAGGCAGGCGTCTCAATGTGCGAAGGGCCAGCGGCGCAGCTTCTCTTTCGCGATGTGCCAGAGACCGGCCAGCCCGCGGGGTTCGTAGATCAGGATCAGTACGATCAGTCCGCCGAACAGCATGAACTCCACATGCTGCAAAATGTGCGGCGGAATTTCGAGGCCGACCGCCGGAAACAAATTGCGCAGGTCGACAGGCACGATGACCATGAAGGCGACGCCGAGATATGTTCCGAGAATGCTACCCAGGCCACCAATGATGATCATGAACAGAACCGGGAAAGACGCGGCGAACAATTCGAATGCCGAGGGATCGACGAACCCTTGATAGACTATCGCGTTCATCGCGCCGCCGACGCCGATATAGAAAGAGCTTACGGCAAAAGCGAACAGCTTGGTCGCGAACGGCCGGATACCGATCAGCTGTGCCGCGATGTCCATATCCCGGGTCGCCATCCAGGAACGGCCAATGCGCCCGCGGATCAGATTTTTCGCCGCCAGGGTCATCACCGTCACGATGAGCAGCATCAAAAGGTATTTCCGCTCCACCGGCGCATTCGGACCCATAGCCAGAATACCGAATATCTCGTCCGTCGGCCCTTCGCCGGTGGTGCCATGGCTGCGCAGCCAGGACATTCGGGCGATCGCCCATTCGACGAAAAACTGCAATGCGAGCGTCGCCGACAGCAGGTAGAACCCCTTCACACGGAGACTGGACAGCCCGACCAGTACGCCGAAGAAAGCGGCGATCAAACCGGCCATCCCAAAGATCAGCAAGATATTCATCCAGGGAAAAAGTGCAGCCAGCTTGAACGCAGCATAGGCGCCGATCGCCATGAACCCGCCCGTACCGAACGACAGCTGGCCACAATATCCGGTCAGAATGTTCAGGCCGAGCGCACATAGCCCGAGCCCCAGGATCGGAAACAGAATTACGTCGTAAAGATAGCTGGACCCCAACGCCGGCGGCACGACCACCAGAAGGGCAAACAGAATGCAGAAAACGATCCGGTCCTGCGCGACCGGGAAAATCCGGGCATCGGCAGCATAGGTCGTTTTGAACTGACCGGCTTCACGATAGATCATGTTCCGCGCTTTCCGATGATCCCGTTGCCTGTCCGGCTCGCCGCCAAAGTCGGGCGGCTCCCGTCATCGGCTGCGATCCATGAACCCGATCAAGCGCTCCGCGGACGCCATTTTTTCGATTCCACGAGGGCGAAAAAATCTTCGGTGAGCCGGTGCAGGAGATCGGGTTCTTCCAGATTCACCAGATGACCGGTCGCCGGGACAACGGACAGGCGCACCGCGGGACTCACCCGCTTCATGAACAAACTGGCCTCCAAGGCGTCGGGATCCTCATCGCCGACGACGACATGGGACGGAACCTTCATCGCGCCCAACGGTTTGGTCATTCCGTAGAGCGACGGCCGACGCGCCATCACCCGGCGTGTCACATGCGCGCAGCCCTGCGCCGAATGCCGCATGAAGCGCTGGCAGAAATCCTCGAACGCCCGCGGGTTCTTGCGCTTGAGCTGAATCCGGTTGTGCGCCTTTTTGATGCCCGCCAACGCCTCAGCGAGCCCGCCTTCTTCGTAGAGTTTTGCACGAGCCTCCGCCGCGCGCTTAAAGGCCGTCCCATCGCGCGGGTCGCCGCCGGCACCGAGCCCGATCATGGTCAGCGACAAAGCTTTACGGGGATATTTGAGACCGAAATCCAACACCGTACGCGATCCCATCGAGCACCCGACGATGTGCGCCTTTTGAATCTTGAGGTGACCCATCACCGCGGCCAAATCTTCCACCGCTTGAATATGGGAATACTGCTTCGCCGCGGCTGGCACATCCGAGGGCGGATAGCCGCGCGCGTTGAACGCGGCGCAGCGATACCGGCGGCTGAAATGCTGTACCTGTTTCTCCCAGCTCCACAAATCGCCGGAGAATTCATGGACGAACACGATCGGCGTCCCCGTTCCTGCCACTTCGTAATACAGGCGCACCCCTTCGGACTGAACATATGGCATGTCGCTTTCTTTCCTTTTGCGATATCGGGTGCGAACGGTGTTCGTCAGACCGCCAATTTATAGACTCGCTTTGCGGTCTCGCTGTAAATCGCCGCCTTCTCCGCTTCGGACGCGCCTGCCGTGATCCGCTTGAACGTGTTCCATAGCGCACCATAGCCAATGCCCATTTTCTCGACGGGAAAATTGCTCTCCACCATGCAGCGCTCGGCCCCGAACAGTTCGATGCAGGGTTCGATATAGGGTCGCCACAGCGCCGCCAATTCGGCGGAGGTCGGCGGCCGCGGTTCCGTACCGTAGTCATAGGCGGCGAGCCGCATCATCATGCCGCCAAGCTTCACGGTAACGTTTGGACATTTGGCCAACACAGCCATGCGCGCGAGCCATTCACGATGTACATCATCCTGTTTGCCCGCATAGGGGCCGTAGCCGAGCGGGCCGCCGCAATGGCACAACACGATGGACGCTTCCGGATGGTCACCGGCTAGCGCAATCACGTCATCGAGCTGCGTATGGAAAACCCAGGCGTCGAGCACGAGCCCCATACCCGCCAATATGTCGAGGCCGCGGCCAAAACCTTCCTCCCGATACAGGCCGGGACGGTCGGCGTTGTTGCCGATAATCGGGTCGGCATCCCAGGCGCCGGAATGCCGCACGCCGCAGAACCGGCCTCCGCCCGCGCGCACCTGCTCCGACAGCACCTCTTGTACGGCGTCACCCAAAGTAAGGTCCGCCGCGCCGACAATGCCGATGGCAACCTTGGTCGGCCCGTAAAATCCCGACCGGCTCATCGCCGCGATCCCGGCGACGAACTCGGTCTCGCCGACGACCCGCATTTCCTCCGGCCCATCGGCGCGGTACATCGAATGGCACTCCTCAAACACGGTCGCGACGATGTTGTGGCCGCACTCGGCATCAGCGCGCAGCTCCTGCAGCAGATACTGATAGCGCCGGCCCCACGCCCACAGATGGTGGTGCGTATCGATGATCGGCAGATCGGGTTCGAGCGCCGCCTCCGGTTCGGCCTTCGCGAGCCATTCTTCGCGCGGCGGGTGGAAGTGGCCAAACGGGGTTGGGGTATCGGTCATCGCCAAAATCTCTCTGCAGTCCGGGCTGTAAGCGCCGAGCGAAAATTGAACAGCCGCGCAGGCTAGCGCCGCAACGCGAAAAACGGAATGGTCGCGACTATCCCGGCGGCAGGTCCCGCAGCAACCGGCCCGCACCCTGGATGGGGTCGGTAACATCGAGTTGCCGCAGCAAGGCCCAGATGCCCGCCGCGTTGGTGGTGACAACGGGTTTGCCCAATTCCGCTTCCATCTCCGCGACAAGCGACAGGCACGGCATGTTGCCGCCGGGAATGAGGATCGCCTCCGCATCCTTCCGGTCGACCGTTCGAACAAGCCGTCGAATGGCCTCGGATTCGATGGTCGCGATCGCGAAATTATCGGTGTAACCCAATCCGCCGGCCGCCAGCACCTCGAATCCGTTGGCTTCAAGAAAGCGTTGCGCGCGATCGGTTCCTTCCGGCACAAAGGGCGTCGCAAGCGCGATGCGGTCTACGCCGAGAGCCCGCAGGGCGGCGATGACCGTCTGTGCGGCGATCAGAACGGGAAGACCGGTTGCCTTCTCGATCCGTCGCTTCAGCGCCGCATCGTAATCGCGGCCGATGAAGAAGCTGGCGGATGTGATGCAATACAGGATCGCCTCGACATTCGCGGTCGCCAGCAAACGGCTCTGCGACACGATATCGTCGTCTTGCCGGGCGAACCCGTCATCTGTGACCTCCACCAGGGTCAGGCGCGCGGTATGTACGCTCACCGACGGCGGCATCACGGCGTAGTATTCCGGCTCGATCTGACTGTTCGATGACGGAATCAGCAGGCCGACCCTATGCTCGACTTGCCGCCATGCGGGCAGAGTTTCGTGATCGAAGGACATGGGTCTGTTCTTGTCGCGACTTTTGGCATCAACAATGGCACGCCAGTGTCCCAACTCCGGCAACAGCGCAGCAACACATTTTGCTATTTTATTCGTTGGCGTTGCGCGTGTGTTGATCTGTGGAACGCAAACCTGGCACCGTAATGACGTTGTTTCCTGTCCGCGATAAGCTCCCTTAACCTTACAATCCATCGGGACAGGGAGACAGGGAATGCCTGACATCACGGTCGCGGGCGGCGACGGTGAATTTTCCGCCTATCTTGCGACCCCGGCCGGCGGCAGTGGACCGGGTATTCTGTGCATCCAGGAGATCTTCGGCGTCAACGCGGATATGCGCGAACATTGCGACAATTTCGCGGCTCAAGGCTATTTCGCCCTGTCGCCGGACCTTTTCTGGCGCCAGGAGCCGGGTATCCAGCTGACCGACAAGACCGAGGCCGAATGGCAGCGTGCCTTTGAACTCTACCAGGGCTTCGATGTCGCAAAGGGCATGGAGGATCTGATTGCCGCGCTCAGCCATCTGCGCGGGATCGAGGGCTGTACCGGCAAAACCGGTACCGTGGGCTATTGTCTCGGCGGGTTGCTTGCCTATCTCATGGCGTGTCAGTCCGACGCGGAATGCAATGTCAGCTATTACGGGGTCGGTATCGACGAGAAGCTCGACCTGGCGTCGAACATCACTGCCCCGACCCTGCTGCATATGGCCGAAGAAGACGAGTATGTGAACAAGGAGGCACAGGCCGCGATCAATAACGGTCTGGCCGGACACAGCAGCGTGACTCTGTATAGCTACGCCGGCGTCAACCACGCCTTCACGCGCAATGACGGCATCCATTACGATGCCGGTGCCGCGAAGCTCGCCCATCAACGGACGGCGGATGCCTTCGCAGCAGCGCTGCGTTAATCGAAACCACGAACACAGGATAATAAGAATGACACATGCGATCATGATCCAGCAGCCGGGCGGCCCGGAAGAGATGCGCTGGGAGGAAGTCCAGGTCGGCGCGCCGGGCCCGGGCGAGGTCCGCCTCAAACAGAGTGCCATCGGGCTCAACTATATCGACTGCTATCACCGCAGCGGTCTGTATCCGCTGGAGATGCCGCACGGTATCGGCATGGAAGCGGCCGGCACCGTCGAAGAGGTCGGCGCCGGGGTCACGGATCTCGCGGTCGGCGACCGGGTCGCCTATGCCTGCCCGCCGCCAGGTTCCTATGCCGAAGTGCGCAACATGGCGGCCGACAAGGTCGTGAACCTGCCGGACTCGATCGATAACGAAACGGCGGCGGCGATGATGCTGCAGGGCATGACGGTGCAGTATCTGATCCGTTCGACCTACCGGGTGTCAGCCGGGGAAACCGTTCTGTTCCATGCGGCGGCCGGCGGGGTCGGTCTGATCGCCTGTCAGTGGCTGAAGCAACTTGGCGTGACGGTAATCGGCACGGTGGGTTCGGAAGAGAAGGCCGCACTGGCCAAGGCGCATGGCTGCGATCACACCATCCTGTACCGCGAGGAGAATTTCGTCGACCGGGTGCGTGAGATCACGGGCGGGGCCGGCGTCCCGGTCGTCTACGACTCCGTCGGCGCGGATACCTATCCGGGATCGCTCGACTGCCTGTCGCCGCGCGGCATGTTCATCTCCTTCGGCAACGCCTCCGGACCGATCACCAATTTCGATCCGGGCCTGCTCGCCGCCAAGGGTTCGCTCTTCTTCACCCGGCCGACGCTGATGACCTATACCGCGTCGCGTGAGGACCTCGTGGCCAGTGCCACCGACCTGTTCGAGGCGGTCGAGAAAGGTGTAAAGATCGAAATCCACCAGCGCTACGCGTTGAAGGACGCTGCGCAGGCGCATACGGATCTGGAAGCCCGCAAAACCACGGGATCGACAATTTTCCTTCCATAAGGAAAATCTCTTACGGAAAGAATTAGGGATGATACCTAAAGTATCATCCCTTTTTACTGGTTTCGCAGCCGTTCGCGTATTTTTAGGACGTTCCGGCGCCCTATCAAGACAACCGCGCAAGATGCGGTATCAAAACTAGTTTCGCTCGCGGACCGGTCCCAACTACGTTTGCAGTTTGTTAACCATGAATCCGGAAGATGTGGTGTAGGATCTACGCGGCACCACTATCCATGGGGTCGTGCCCGCGACCGATTTTCGCCGCTATCCGACGCGCCCCACTGTTACTGGTTCATGGAATCGAAGAACTCGTTGTTGTTCTTCGTACGCTTCAGCTTCTCGAGCAGGAACTCCATACCGTCGGAGACCCCCATCGGATTGAGGATCCGGCGCAGCATCCACATTTTCGACAGCGCCTGCTTGTCGACGATGAGCTCTTCCTTCCGCGTGCCGGACTTGGTGATGTCGATCGACGGGAAGACTCGCTTGTCGGACAGTTTCCGATCGAGCACGATTTCCGCGTTACCGGTACCCTTGAACTCTTCGAAGATGACCTCATCCATGCGACTGCCGGTATCGATCAGCGCGGTCGCGATGATGGTCAGCGAGCCGCCTTCCTCGATGTTGCGCGCGGCACCGAAGAAACGTTTCGGCCGCTGCAACGCGTTGGCATCGACACCGCCGGTCAGCACCTTACCGGAGCTGGGGACGACCGTGTTGTAGGCGCGGGCCAATCGGGTGATCGAGTCGAGCAGGATGACCACATCGCGTTTATGCTCGACGAGCCGCTTGGCCTTTTGGATCACCATCTCGGCGACCTGCACGTGACGCGCGGCAGGCTCGTCGAAGGTCGAGCTGACCACCTCGCCATCGACCGAACGCTGCATGTCGGTCACTTCCTCCGGCCGCTCGTCGATCAGCAGGACGATGAGATAGACTTCCTTGTTATTGGATGTGATCGAGTGCGCGACGCTTTGCAGCATCACCGTCTTACCGGTCCGCGGCTGGGCCACGATCAAGGCCCGCTGCCCCTTGCCAAGCGGTGAAATCAATTCGATGACCCGCGGCGACATGTCCTTGTTTTCCGGATCTTCCATCTCGAGCTGCAACCGTTCTTCCGGATAGAGCGGTGTCAGATTGTCGAAATTGATCCGATGCCGGACGACTTCCGGATCGTCGAAATTGATCTTGTTGACCTTGAGCAACGCGAAATAGCGCTCGCCATCCTTCGGCGCGCGGATCTCGCCTTCGACAGTGTCGCCGGTGCGCAGGCCGAAGCGCCGCACCTGGCTCGGGCTCACATAGATATCGTCCGGACCCGGCAAATAGTTCGATTCCGGTGAGCGCAGAAAGCCAAACCCGTCGGACAGGACCTCGAGGACGCCGTCACCGAAGATCGACACTTCGTTCGTCGCCAATTGTTTCAGGATCGCGAACATCATGTCCTGCTTGCGCAGGGTACTGGCGTTCTCGATCTCCAGTTCTTCAGCGAATGCCAAAAGATCGGATGGGGTTTTCTTTTTCAGTTCTTGGAGTTGCATGTTGCCGCCGCAGCGATGGGGAAGATGTTTGGTGTCCGCAGAACGCGTTCTGGAAACGCCACGGCCTCTTGGATCGGGGCCGATTTAGTGCGGAATGCGTAGCTGGGACTGGGCGCCGAGCCGAGCTCAGCGTAGATGGTGATCAAATAGCCCTTGCCGGGTCACAAGTCAATCGCCGTTTCCGGATTAAAATTTTAAGCGTCCCGCAAACAATTACTTGGAAGGGTAAACAGCCGATTAAAACGGTTTGATGACAACGAAGATTACAATCGCAATCATTGCGACCGTCGGCACTTCATTGATGACGCGGAAGAACTTCTCACTTTTGGTGTTTCTATCCTCTTCGAAGGCTTTGCGATACCGCCCGAAGCGATGGTGCATATCGGACAAGACGATCACAAAAGCGAATTTCACCCAGAACCAGGGTTCCGTCCAGAATTCCCCGAGATAGACCAGCAGCGGTCCGGTTATCCACACGACGATCATGGCCGGATTCATGATGGCGCGCAGCAGACGCCGTTCCATGATCTTGAACGTTTCCGACTGGGCAGACCCCTGTTCGGCGGCCGCATGATAAACGAACAGACGCGGCAGATAGAGCATTCCCGCCATCCAGGCGATTACCGCGACAATGTGCAGAACCTTGATCCAGAGAAACAGATCGCCCATTGCCGTCTCCGATCACGCAGCCCGAAATGCGCAGCCTTTATAGACTTCCGGGCATTGACAGCCGCCGCCGTCGCTGGTCAGCGCGTCATTTTGGGAAACCGCCGACGCCACCAAATCCGCAAGACCGCCTATGAATGCCGCATCCGCACCGACGGTTTCGATCCGAGCATATGTCGGGACACCCGCTTCTTCCGCCAACTCACGGTATTCGATATCGAGCTCGACCAGCGTCTCGGAATGCTCGGACGTGAATCCGATCGGCACGACGATAACAGGTGCGCCGGCGCGGCCCGCTGCCTCCAAAACATCCGACGTATAGGGTTGAATCCATTCCAGCGGTCCGACGCGGCTCTGATAACAAACAACCCATTCCATATTCGGCCGGTCGACCGCCTGCGCGATTGCCTCTGCCGTGCGCTCCACCTGCCATTGGTAGGGATCGCCCGCAGCAATCACTTTCTTCGGCAAACCATGCGCCGTGAACAGAACACGCGGCGTGCTCTCCGGCTGGTCGTCCAGCGCCGATCGAATGCGGGCCGCAATCGGCTCGACAAAGGCACTATTCCCGAAATAACAGCACACCGTGCTGGTCGGCACGTCGAGACCGACTTTCCGAGCGGCCCGATGCCAATCGGCGATCGACGACCCTGTTGTGGTTGTCGAGAACTGCGGATAAAGCGGCATCAAGACCACTTCATCCGGCGCGTAGTCCCGCACAGCAGCCGCGGTCTCATCAGCGAAAGGATGCCAATAACGCATCGCCACGAATACCCGGGCGTCACCGCCCAGCGCTTGCTCTAGCGCTGTCGCTTGCGCTTCCGTATTCGGTAGCAGCGGCGACCCACCGCCCAGATGTTCATAAATTTCCTGAGCCACAGGCGCACGTCGGCGCGAAATGAATTGCGCCAGTGCCCAGCGCACCGGTCCAGGTGCACCTATGATCGCTGGGTCGTTGAAAAGGTTGAAAAGAAATGGCCGCACCGCCTCCGGCCGGTCCGGACCGCCCAGATTAAACAGAACGACGGCGGTTTTCCTCGGCAGACTCAAACCGTCTCCCCACGCACCAATGCGACCAGCGCCGCAACGTGCTCCGGCGGTGTTTCCTTGACGATCCCATGGCCGAGATTGAACACGAATGGCCCGCCGGAAAAGCCCTCCAGCGTTTCCCGAACCTCTTCTTCCAGGCAAGCGCCGCCATTGACCAGTGCCAGCGGATCGAGATTGCCTTGCACGGGCATCTTCGTTTGCAGATTTTCCGCGGCCCACGGCCGGGACATGGTGGTATCGAGACTGACCGCCGTTACACCGGTTTCCGCGACATATTCCGCATACATAACGCCGGCCGCCCGCGGAAATCCGATTATCGGGATATCCGGGAATTCAGCCCGGATGCGCCTTACCAACGCCTTGGTCGGCGCGATAATCCAGCGTCGGAACGCCGTATCCGGCAGGATACTGGCCCAGCTGTCGAAAATTTGCAGCACCTCGGCACCAGCCCGGGCCTGATTGCACAGATGCACCGCTGTCGCTTCGACCAGGATATCGATCAGTGATCCGAATTCGTCCGGGTTCCGGAAGGCCCATCCCTTGACTTCGGCGAACTCCCGACTGCCGCCACCCTCCACCATGTAGCAGGCGACCGTCCACGGCGCGCCCGCGAAACCGATCAGGGTGGTCTCGGTCGGCAGTGCTGTCGACAACCCATCCACCGTCTCATACACCGGCGCCAGACGATCTGTAACCTGTCCGACATCGAGCGCTGCGACGCCGGCCCCGTTCCGGATCGGCGCCAGGCGGGGGCCGCCGCCCTCCTCATACCAGAGCTCTTGTCCCAAACCTTGCGCGATCAGCGGCAGATCAGAAAACAAGATGGCAGCGTCGAAGCCGTAGCGCCGGATTGGCTGCAGGGTTACCTCGACCGCGTGCTTCGGCGTATAGCACAGGTCGAGAAACGAGCCGGCCTCTGCCTTGACCTTGCGATATTCCGGCAGGTACCGGCCCGCCTGCCGCATCAGCCAGATCGGTGGCGTGTCCATCACTTCGCCCTTGAGGGCACGCAAAAGTTTCTTTTCGGTCATGAATTTCCAATACGACGCCGGTTACGCACCAGATCACTATCACTTTAAATCTAAGATTTAAAATAAAGATGTTGTTGATGTTGTGCGGTGTATAGCGGGGATTACATTTTATCCCGAAGCTGTCCACCACAATGGCCTCCCGGTGCGATTGAATGTGTATAACAAGGACATTTCCGCGGTAGAGAGCCATATTCTGTCCGAAAGAAGATGTTCGAACAGCGGGGATAATCTCCAGGGGAACGTAATCGTCCCGGACTTGCGTTCCGGTCTTGCGCTTTTTCACCCTTAGGGTAAAACGCGGATGAAATTCCGGTAAGGGCGTATGGAATCGCGGCGCCGGCGAATCCCGCCGGTTATCCCCCAATCGTCCAGCTTTATCCCCAGACGGGAGATGGAACCATTCGCGTACATCTGCATCTCGTATCCGACGCAACCGGCGAGACGATCCACAGTGTCGCACGCGCCTGCCTTGCACAGTTCGAGGGCGTCGATGCGGAGGAACACAATTGGACCTTGGTGCGCACGCCGGGCCAGGTCGAGAAGATTTTGGTGAATATCGCGGACAATCCTGGGATCGTTATGTTCACCCTGGTCAGCGACAGTCTACGACGTACCCTGCAGGATGGTTGCCGGGAATTGCAGATTCCATGCATCCCCGTACTCGATCCGGTCATGGCGGCGCTCGGCAGTCACCTCGGCATACAGAGCCGCGGCCAGCCAGGGCGGCAGCACGAACTGGATTCGGAATATTTCGAACGTATCGACGCCATGACGTTTGCGCTGAACCATGATGACGGCCAGGCGGTATGGGATCTGCACAATGCCGATGTTATTTTGCTCGGTGTATCCCGGACCTCGAAGACGCCGACCTGCATCTATCTCGCCAATCGTGGCGTAAAGGCAGGCAACATCCCCATTGTACCCAGCGTGCCACTGCCGCAGGAAGTGTTTCAAATGGATAAGGCGGGTCCACTGATCGTTGGGCTGACCAAAGAAGTCGAAAGCCTGGTGCAGATCCGTCGCAACCGACTGCGGCTGCTCAGCGAGGACCATGAGACCGATTATATCGATCCCGAAACGGTTCGCGAAGAAGTCGCGATGGCGCGCCGGCTTTGTGCTGAAAATGGTTGGCCGATTATCGATGTCACCCGCCGGTCGATCGAGGAATCAGCGGCGGCGATCATGCAGATGATGGAAAAGCGCGTACAGGCGACGGAAACCAACTAGCGGCTTAATCTATTGATATGAAACCGGTTGTTGTCCTGGCTTCGGCAAGTCAATCGCGTGGCGCGTTGCTGTGCAACGCAGGTATTGAGGTTATTCGGGATCCTGCGGCAATCGACGAAGACAGCGTAAAAGAATCATTTCGGAATCGGAATGAACCGGCAAGCCAGGCGGCAATGGCGCTTGCAGAGCTTAAGGCGCAACGGGTTTCCCAGCGGCACGCAGATGCATTGGTTATCGGTGCCGACCAGATGCTGCAATGTGGCGGAATCTGGTTCGATAAGCCGCCCGATCTGGATCATGCGCGGGGCCACCTGATTGCCTTACGCGGCAAGACGCACGAACTCCTGTCGGCGGTCTGCGTGGTGCGGGACGGCGAAGTCCTGTGGCGGCACCTGGAGAGCGCGCAACTGACCATGCGGCCGTTCAGCGATGCCTTTATCGACGAATATCTGGCAGCGGCCGGTGATGCGGTGTGCGCTTCGGTTGGCGCCTATCAGCTTGAAGGGCGCGGGGCACAGCTCTTTAGCCGCATCGAAGGCGATTATTTCACGATTCTGGGGCTGCCGCTGTTGCCTCTGCTCGGCTTTCTCGTCAATCACGGAGTGGTCACCGCATGAGTCTCACCGGAAACGCGGCGCTCGCCGGAGTCATGGGTTGGCCTATCAGCCACTCGCGGTCACCCCGGTTGCACGGCTATTGGCTTGAGCAATATGGCATCGACGGCGCCTACGTGCCGCTTGCCGTTGCGCCCGACCGTTTTGGTGATGCGTTGAAGGGATTGCAGGCGGCGGGTTTTCGCGGCGTCAATGTGACCGTGCCGCACAAGGAAGCCGCCTTCAGGGCCTGTGACACAATTGATCCGGATGCGAAACGAATTGGTGCGGTCAATACGATCTTGTTCGGCGATGACGGATCGGTACAGGGCAGCAACACGGACGCGTTCGGGTTTATCGAGAATATCCGCCAGACCGCTGACTGGCCGGGTGGCGTGGCGGTCGTGCTGGGCGCCGGGGGGGCGGCCCGGGCGATCTGTGTCGCCCTGATCGATGCCGGTGCGACGGAAATACGCCTGATCAATAGAACCAAAAGCCGCGCCGAAGACCTATCCCATGAGTTCGGCACCATAATTAGGGCTTACGACTGGGAAAATAGGTCTGACGCCCAAATAGATGCCAGCCTCTTGGTAAATTCGACGAGCTTGGGGATGACCGGACAGCCGCCGCTCGACATAAATCTCGACCGCCTGCCGGCCTCGGCCATCGTCAACGATATCGTCTATGCGCCATTGGAAACGCCGTTGCTGGCGGCGGCCCGCAAACGGGGCAACATCGTTGTGGATGGGCTGGGCATGCTGTTGCACCAAGCCCGCCCCGGATTCGAGGCGTGGTTCGGGACCGCGCCAGCGGTCACGGACGCGCTGCGCAATTTTGTTTTGGGGCCGAAATAAAAATTTCCCCCGCCGCGCGCCGTTGTCGCGTCTTTAACTGTCGGTGTCGCCGCGAATCCGTTATCGTTGTCGGGCAGTGACACCCTGATCCCGGCGGAACCATGCGCGAAATCGTTCTCGATACCGAAACCACGGGCCTCGATCCCAAAACCGGCGACCGCATTATCGAAATCGGCTGCGTCGAACTGATCAACCACATGCCGTCCGGCGAGACCTATCAGCAATATATCAATCCGGAACGGGACATGCCGGCCGAGTCCTTCCGAATTCACGGTCTTTCCGAGGCGTTCCTCGCCGATTATCCAGTATTTGCGGAAGTGGTCGATGGATTCCTCGATTTTATCGGCGACGACAAATTGGTCATCCACAATGCCGCCTTCGACATAAAATTCATCAACGCGGAACTCGAACGGTTGGGATTTGCCGCGCTGCCGATGACACGCGCAATCGACACGGTGCAGATCGCCCGGACCCGCTATCCCGGCGCGAGCGCCAGTTTGGACGACCTGTGCCGTCGCTTCGGGGTCGATAACACCTCACGGACGCTGCATGGCGCGCTGCTGGATTCAAGCCTCTTGGCCGAAGTCTATATCGATCTGATCGGTGCCCGGGAACCGGGTTTCGACCTCGCTGCCCGGGATACAGGTCCCGTGGTACAGGCACAGCGGCGCGACAGGGTGGTACGCCCCGCTCGCCCGCATGCGCCTAGCACCGCCGAACTAGCGGCGCACGAGGCGCTGGTCACACGGCTCGACGATCCGATCTGGCAGAAGACCTAGCGGTCTATTCCGCGATATTGCCCTCGGCAACCGATGACTTGATGTGCTCCTGGTAGAGCTTGTTGAAGTCGATCGGGCTCAGGAGTAGCGGTGGGAATCCGCCGTCGCGGATTGCGTCGGCGATAACGGCGCGTGCAAACGGGAAAAGCTGCCGCGGGACTTCGATCATCAGCGCCTGCCGCGTAACGTTCTGCGTCGCGCCCTTGACTTGACAGATGCCGGCATAGGCCAATTCGGCGACGAAAACGGGTTCATCGTCGATTTCGGCATTGATCTCGATGGACAGAACAACTTCATGAAGGTCTTCGCCAAGTTCGTTCGCGGCCACGTTGAAATTCGCGTTCACATTGGGCTGCTTCATCTGGCTCATGAAGATCTTCGGCGAGGACGGGCTCTCGAACGACAGGTCTTTCACATATTGTTGCGCGATACCCAGAGAGGCTGTGCCCGGCGGGGGCGTGGTATCTGCGTTGCTCGAATCGGACATGCCGGTGTTCCTTTCGGGTAAAATCGCGAGCGGCTGGCTAACACACATCCGTGTCGGACACAACCGTGCCCCCGCCAGGGTGCTCGGCCGATGGATCGAACCGTAAAACAGTGCAATTGCCGACCCGGTGCCCGGTCAACGTGCGGATGAAACCCCAATGGGATACAACAGCGGTGCCCTGCCAATCGCCGCTTTCATGCATGCGCGTACGAAACGCCTGCCCACGCAGGTCCAGCGCCGTCTCGCTTTCCTCCATCTTTGGCCACCAGGTTTCTTCGATATGATCGAGTTGCAGGTGCGGCCATGCAGTCTGCAGCGCCGAACGCGGTGTTCCGATGTCGCAGGTAAAGGCCGCCCGCTCGCCGATATGCGGATCGACCGTGACGGACAGGTCGAGCGCCTCTGCGATGATAGTGGCGGTCTGAAGCGCCCGCGTGTAAGGGCTGCTTACGATACGGTGGACGCCCAGCTCACGGACGGTTTCTGCTGCCGCGCGTGCCTGGCGGTGGCCCAATTCGGTCAGCTTGGGGTCACGAATGCCCGGATCGATGCGCGTTTTGCCGTAGACGACGTTGAACTCGGATTGGCCATGCCGGATCAGTATCACGGATTTTTGTTCCAGGGGCTGTTGGGATTAGGCGGCCCCGGGGGTAATTCGATTTCCGGTGGCGCGGGTTTCTCTTGGGTTTCGTATTCGCCATCGATGACCGTGTCACGCGGTCCCATCGGCTGACCGTTTACCCATACCTTCGGTCCGTCTCCGCGCTCAATCGCACGTTTGATAAGATGGGCGATGACCTGCCGCACCGCCGGCACGAACAGCGCAAACCCAATGGCGTCGGTCAGAAATCCTGGCGTCAGCAGCAAGGCGCCCGCCGCGATCAGGCAAAGTCCGGCAAACACTTCATTGACCGGAAAAACGCCGCGCTGCAGGCTTTCGGCGGCGCGGCGCCACGTCGTAAAGCCCTGCCAGCGCAGCAAACCGGTACCGATGACTGCTGTCAGAACCACGGCACCCAGGGTCGGCCACAGACCAAATCGCTCACCCGCTTCGATGAATATGGCGATCTCGATGATCGGCGTCGCGATGAATGCGATGAGGAGAAGAAGGCCCATGCTTGCTCTTTTGCGGGAGAACGCCTATCTAACTCTTGGAGGCGCGGAATTCCGGGCGAAACACGATTCCTTAAGAGTATCGCGCCATCCTTTGTGTTAAGGTAAGGTTCCTGACCTCTCCAGGCAACCGCGCCCGTATCGGCCAAGCGATGTTCAGGGCGATACGCGACTGACGGAGCTTAAGATTCTATGGGCGGCGGATTCGGTATATTCGACATCATCCTTTTTGCGATGCTGGCGGCGTTTCTCGTCTATAGGTTGCGAAGCGTGCTCGGTAAACGCACCGGGCATGAACATCGCCGTTCCGAGTCCTCCGATTCCTTCCCCGCTTCCGAAAACGCGTCGGAAACCGGGAACGACAACGTCATCGCCTTGCCGGATCGGGGTCCTGAAGTGGTGGAACCGGAATTGGAACTGGATTCGCCGCTGGCTGACGGTTTGACGCAGGTGAAGATCGCCGACCCTTCTTTCGAAGTGGGCCCGTTCCTGCAGGGCGCGCAAGCCGCGTTCGAAATGATTATCAACGCCTACGCGACCGGTGACGGCAAGACGCTCAACACGCTGTTGTCGGCGGAGGTGTATGAGAACTTCGCCAGCGCCATCCGATCGCGCGAATTGGCGAACAACACCCAGGAATCGACACTTGTTGGCATCGACAGTGCCGAGCTGCTTGAGGTCGAAATGCAGGGCGACCCCGCCATGGACACGTAAAAGTTCGACACCG
>JAPPPC010000084.1:0-2000 GCA_028817685.1 Rhodospirillaceae bacterium | reverse complement strand
TAAGTTCGTCAGCGACCAGATCAATGCGACCATCGACGATAATGGCGAAGTCGTGGATGGTGACCGCAACGCCGTCGTGACGGTTACGGATATCTGGACCTTCGCGCGCGACACGCGGACGTCCGATCCGAACTGGAAGCTGGTCGCAACCCGTAGCCCGTCCTGACCCGCAATCGATGAAGGCCTGGTCGATATGCCGCCTTTGGGTGGTCATGTCGCTTATGGTGCTGGCCGCATGCGCCAAGCCGACGCCGAAATCCGATTTTGCGCTCGACGCTGTTTCCTTCGCCGACCTTCCGGGCTGGCAGGAAGACCGGCATGGCGAAGCCCTCACCGCGTTCCGCCGTTCCTGCGCCAAACCGTTACCGTCAAAACCGCCCGTCATCGTCACGAGGGCCGACTGGGCGGCGCCCTGCGATGCTGCGGCAAAAATCACTCGGGAAGACGATGCCGCGGCCCGCGCCTTCTTCGAAACATGGTTTAAGCCCTTCGCGGTTACCGGCAGCGCCGGGGCGGAGGGGCTGTTCACCGGTTACTTCGAAGCGGAACTGCGCGGTGCGCGCCAAAAGGACGACCGATACGCCCATCCGATTTATCGGCTGCCGGACGATCACGTTGCGGTCGATCTCAGTCAGTTCGACACGAAATTGGCCGGTCGGCACATTGTCGGCCGGGTCGATGGCGGCAAGCTGCGGCCCTATCACCCCCGCGGTGAGATCGACTCCGGTGTCCTGGCGAAACGAAACCTTGAGCTGCTGTGGATCGATGACGCGATCGACGCTTTCGTGCTGCACGTGCAGGGTTCGGGCCGGGTCATTTTGCCCGACGGTTCCGTTGTGCGGGTTGGTTTCGCTGGCCATAACGGCTTGCCTTACCGATCGATCGGCCGTGCCTTGATCGACCGCGGGGCGCTGCAGCGGGGTAAGGCGAACTGGGACGATATCCGCGGCTGGATCGAGGCCAACCCCGACAAGGCCGCGGCACTGCTCGCGGTCAATCCGCGCTACATCTTCTTCCGCGAACTCAAGGGGGACGGCCCGATCGGTGGCGCCGGGGTGGCGTTGACCCCACGCCGCAGCCTGGCGGTCGACCGCCGCTTCCTTCCCTATGGCGCGCCGGTCTGGCTCGAAACCACCTGGCCCAACGAGCCGGCCCGGCCGTTGCGCCGGCTGATGGTGGCGCAGGATACCGGCGCCGCGATCCGCGGGGCCGTGCGTGGCGACTTCTTCTGGGGCTACGGTCCCAAGGCGCTGGCCTTTGCCGGGAAAATGAAAAGTCGCGGCCGGTATTTTCTGCTATTACCGCGGGACGCGGCCGCGCGCCGCCAGGGGAGTTAGGCGCATAGGAAGTTACATGTCGGAATCCCGTCCCCATGTTGGGCTCTTCGTAACCTGTCTGGTCGATCTGTTCCGGCCGTCGGTCGGCTTTGCCGCCGTGGCGTTGCTGGAACGGGCCGGATGCACCGTGGCCGTGCCCGCCGCGCAAACGTGCTGCGGTCAGCCCGCCTTCAACAGCGGCGACCGCGCCGATGCCCGGGCAATCGCCGCGCAGGTCATCGAAGCGTTCGACGGATTCGACTACATCGTCGCGCCGTCAGGGTCTTGCAGCGGCATGCTCTCCAAACATTATCCCGAACTGTTCGCGGACGACCCGGCGATGCGGGCGCGCGCCGAGGCCTTCGCCGCCCGCACCCATGAGCTGATCTCGTTTCTCGTCGATATCCGCGGCATGGACGCGGTCGAGGCGCACTACGATGGCCGGGTGGCCTATCACGATTCATGCTCCAGCTTGCGCGAGATGAAGGTCAGGGCGCAGCCCCGCGCGCTCCTCGACACGGTTGCGGGACTTGCGCGCGAAGAACTGGCTTTCTCGGAGACCTGCTGCGGTTTTGGCGGCACTTTCTGCGTCAAATATCCCGACATCTCCAACAAGATGGTCGGGGACAAGTGTGATGACATCGCGGCCACGGGCGCGGACACGGTGCTGGCGGGCGATATGGG
>JAPPPC010000361.1 GCA_028817685.1 Rhodospirillaceae bacterium | reverse complement strand
GTTGGAACGTTGATCGCCGCGCGATACGGGTAGAACGTTCCGATCGACCGGATGATTGTCTTTGGCGCGCTGGTGATGACAATTTCAGGGGAAATCCTCGTCCTGCTGCCACTGGGCGGATATTTCAACGTCTGGACGGTCATACTGACGTTTGCGGGTTTTTCGTTCTGCACCGGCTTCGTCTTTCCGAACGGGCAGGCCGGTGCGATTACACCCTATCCCCACATGGCCGGATCGGCGTCTTCGATGCTGAGTTGTCTGCAGATGACCACCGCCGCCATTGTCGGCGCGGGAGCTGCGCGATATCTGGACGGATCTGTCATGCCGATGGCCTGGACCATTTTCTGGCTGGGGCCGCTTCTGCTTGTGAGTTTCTATATTCTGGTACTGCGCCGGCCGGAACCGGTCCCGGCGGAATAAACCGGCAGAGCTTAACCGCCGTCGGGATATTCCTCGGATTCGGGCTGATTTGAGGTATTGCGCTTCCACCAGGACCGGAAGGATGATTCGCCGCCCGACGATGGGGACGATGCCGGCAGTGCCGGGGCAAGCGGCCGGGCGGCGACACCCTTAAGCGCGTTGCGGGTAAAATCCGCCCACAGCCGGGCGGGAAATCCGCCGCCGGTCACCCGTTTCATGGGCGAGCTATTGTCATTTCCCATCCAGATACCGGTGACCAGTTCGCCGGTGTAGCCGACAAACCAGGCATCGCGGAATTCCTGGCTCGTGCCGGTTTTACCTGCCGCCGGCCGGCCCGGGTTGGCCGCCTTGCCGGTTCCCCAACCAACAACCGAGCGGAGCAGATCGTTGGTGCGGGCGACGGCATCCGGATCGACCACCTGTGTCGCCGCGCCATCCGTGCGCCGATAGAGGGTCTTACCCGCCCGATTGCGGATTTCGATGATCGCGTGCGGCCAGACGGCAATGCCGCCATTGGCGATCACCCCATAAGCGGCAGTCAGTTCGACCAGCGACACTTCGCTCGCCCCCAGCGCGAGACTGGGGTGGGATTTTAGCCGTGACGTAATGCCCAGGCGGCGCGCCGTTTCGATCACGCGGTCGCGGCCCACCCGCTCGGAGACCTGTACCGCCACGGTGTTTATCGACTTGGCCATCGCCTCGCGCAGTGTCACCGTGCCTTCATACCTGCCGCCATAGTTTCGCGGCCGCCACTTACCGATCCGCAACGGCCCATCGACGAACCGGTCGTCCGGCGACAGGCCGTTTTCCATACCGGCAAGGTAAACGAAAATCTTGAAAGCGGAGCCCGGCTGGCGCAGAGATTGGGACGCCCGGTTGTACTGGCTTTGCCCATAATCGCGCCCGCCGACCAGCGCACGCACCGCCCACGACGGAGACATCGCCACCAGCGCCGCCTGGCCGCTGCGGCGGGATTTGCCGTATTTGTTCAGATAGGCACGGACCCGTGACTGCGCCAGCGATTGTAGCCGGGGATCCAGGGTCGTGCGGACGATCAGGTCGCTGCCGGGTCGGCCGACAAACCCTGTCACCCGTTCCAGCGCCCAGTCGGTAAAATACCGCGACGTCCCCGACGGTGCCGCACTGCGCGCAATCCGGAGCCGGCGGGCCGCCGTTCGTTTCGCGGTTTGTTGGTCAATGAATTTTGCGGCAGCCATGGCGCCGAGCACGATTTTTGCCCGGTCCTGTGCGGCCTTTCGGCTGCGCAACGGCGAATACCGGGACGGCGCTTTCAGCAACCCGGCAAGCACAGCGGCTTCGTGGAGCGTCACCTGCCGTGCGGATTTTCCGAAATAGCGCCGGGCCGCAGCATCCACCCCGTACGTGCCGGAGCCCAGATACACCCGGTTGATATAGAGCGTAAAAATCTGTTCCTTGCTGAAATTCGCTTCCAGCCAGAAGGCCAACAGAAGTTCCTGCACCTTACGCCGCAGGGTACGGTCCGGTTTCAGAAAAATGTTCTTCGCCAGTTGCTGGGTCAGGGTCGAACCGCCCTGACGCACCCGCCCGGCCCGCAGGTTTGCGACCATGGCCCGGACCAGGGCTACGGGGTCGAAGCCGGAATGTTCAAAAAAGCGGCGATCCTCGGTCGCCACGATTGCCTGAACCAGTTGAGGCGGCACATCTGCCAAACGCAGGGGCTCGCCATAGATATCGCCATAGGTTGATATTTCCCGCCCCGCCGCATCGGTCAGGGTAATGCTGGCGCGCCGCGTCGGGGTTTCGAGGTTGTCGATATCGGGCAGGTCATAGGCGTACCACGCCACCACCCCGCCGAGGACGATCCCGCCCCAGATGGAGAGGATCAGCGACCACTTCAACGC
>JAPPPC010000394.1 GCA_028817685.1 Rhodospirillaceae bacterium | reverse complement strand
AATGCTGAGAGAATCAATTTCTCTACAAGGCCGGCTCTGCGGACCGAAACGATACCGCTCCACGGTCCGGTGAACAGAGCAGTCCACCGTTTCAGCGTCTCCAAATCCTCGGCCGACGGTTGGTCGTAGTAGATGACGATCATTCCATGCTCGAGCGAATGCACCAGATTGCTCCGCCCCTTCGAGGTTTCGTAGAAACCAGGATTGACCCAATGAATAAAATGCGGCCCCGAAGTCGGCGGGTTGGTCCCATAGTTGATTTGAGTGCCGGCCGGCACATGCGTCCGACCTTCATTCGGGAACGTTTCAACCCGCTTCAATTCACTCTGTCCCGCAGCGGCAAACGCCTCGAACGCGCCCTCCTCCTGCTGCGCGGCAAAGAACCCGTAGCCCGCCCCGGCCAGCGCCAGAACAGCGATGCCATAGATGACGTAGCGTGTCTGAAAACTGGTTGGTTTGGTTTCCTCAGCAGACCGCTTCGAGGAAACATTCTTTGGCTGTTTGGCTGGCGCCTTTTTGCGTTTTCTGCTCGATTTAGCCATGTGTACAAGTAGACCTAACCGTTATCGCCCTTTGGTTGCGGCTATGCCTAGTCGATTAGGCCCCTAGGCTGCAATACACCTCTGCAACTGCAGTATATCAAGATACCGTGTACCGGAGAGGGATACCCCTCAATGCAGCGTGGCATCGGTCGGCGTCGTGAGTTGGGCCTCACGCTCTCGCCGTTCGTCAAATATCTCCCGGATCAGCGACAGGACCGCCTTCTCGGCATTGTCGATGCCGTGTTTCTCGCAATGAAGAATGCATGCGGCCAACAATGAGCCGTAGCAGATCTTATCCAAATCTTTCATCGATCCGGCATCGGCGATCAACCGCCGAGCGGCTTCGCCAAAGGTATCCACGACCGTGTCGAGAAAATCGAACTCTTCGCCCGTTTCGTTCATAACGCAACACTCCGATACCGATAGAACGGTACAGATTTCCCAGCGGTTTCGCGCGATTTCTTGCAGGTGACAGCGAAAGTTCTTTCGCCGTGGCCAACTTATACCATCAATCCGGTTTCGCGGGAAGGCGCGCGCCTGCCGATGGCAAGGAAGACGTCATGACCGGTCGCGGACACGTTTCATGACAAACCTGATGGCAACGCGTTTTACCGCGCGAAAAGTCAGCGCCGGTGCCAGCATGACACGGCGGATCGGGTCGGAAATTTCAATGGTTCGTCGCCCAAGGGCGTCCAAACCGCGCCGTGCGACGATCTCCGGATCCATAATATGGGGAAAGATGCCGTCGCTAAGACCGGCGCGACGGAAGAACTCCGTCCGTGTCGCCCCCGGGCACAAGGCGAGCACGTCGACGGGCGCCTCGGCCAACTCGCCTGCAAGCGCTTCAGCGAACAGCAGGTCGAACGCCTTTGTCGCCGCATAGGTGGCGAAGAAGGGCAAAGGCTGGAAGGCGGCGACGCTCGAAACCACGATGATCCCCGCGCGCCTGCCTGATACATCCGCGCGCGACGCCATGCCCGGCAACAGGGCACGCGTCAGCACCACCGGCGCAACGACATTCACTTCGGTCATCTCGCGCTCGGCCGCCAGCGGGTTATCGACCACGGCGCCGAATTGCCCAAGTCCGGCATTGTTGATCAAAAGGTCGATTTCAGCGGCCTCCGCCGCCGCGATCACCCGGTCGCGACCCGCTTCCGTCGCAAGGTCGGCCGGCACGATTTCGATCTGGCGGCCGTCATGGGCCAGAGACGCACGTATCGCCGCGAGCTTCGCCTCCGTACGCCCCGTGAGAACCAGACCGGTCGTCGCGGGCAATGCCTCGGCAAATGCCTTGCCGATCCCATAGGTCGCCCCGGTGATCAGGGCGCAGCGATGCTCCATAATCTTCCTCCTTCACGGCGGCACTATAGCGTGTATCTATAACGCCGAAGAGGAGGAGCAAACCGATGCGGGCCTGGCAGCGCATGTTGAGCGGACGGCGGCTGAATTTGTTGGAACCGTCGCCATTGGATATCGAGATTGAAGACATCGCGCACGGCCTTTCCCGGGTCGCGCGCTGGAATGGGCAAACATCGGGCGACTGGGCGTTCAGCGTTACGGAGCATTCCGTGCTCGTGGAAGCGATATTGGCGCGCTATCGCAAAAACGCGCCGACATCATGGCGTCTCGCCGCCTTGCTGCACGACGCGGCCGAATACGTTATCGGCGATCTGATTTCCCCCTTCAAAGCGGCCGTCGGATTGGATTACAAGGCGTTCGAGACAAATCTTCAAAGCGCCATCCACATCCGGTTCGGACTGCCGGCAACGCTGCCGAAGACCGCTCAGACACTCATCAAACGGGCCGACCGCGCCTCGGCCTATCTCGAGGCGACGCAGCTCGCCGGTTTCGATGAAACCGAGGCCGGCAAATTCTTCGGCAAGCCGCGTGGCCTCAGTGACATCACTCTGAAACCCTTGCCGGCGGATGCGGCGAAATCCGCCTTTCTCAAACGTTTCGAAACGCTGTCCGCCATGTTGTAGCGCGGCTATGATGCGCGCCGAACAAATGCTGCCGAAGTTTACATGAGCGAACTCGCCACCCTGACCGCGACCGAACTTGTCGATCGCTATCGTCGTAAGGATCTATCCCCAGTCGAAGTTACCGACGCGGTGTTGACCCGCATCGAAACCTGCGACCCGGCGGTCAACGCCTTTCGCATCGTCGATCCTGACCACGCGCGAGCCAGCGCAAAAGCGTCGGAAGACCGCTGGTCCAGGGGCAACCCCTGCGGACTGCTCGACGGGGTACCAACGACCATTAAGGACATCATCCTCACCAAAGGCTGGTCGACCCTGCGTGGCAGTAAAACTGTCGATCCTGACCAGGCGTGGGACGAGGATTCCCCATGCACCGCCCGTTTGCGGGAGCATGGCGCCGTCCTGCTGGGCAAGACGACGACGCCGGAGTTCGGCTGGAAGGGCATCACCGACAGCCCGCTTACCGGAATCACGCGCAACCCCTGGAATACCGACCGGACACCGGGCGGCAGCAGCGGCGGTGCGGCGGCGGCCTGCGCCCTCGGCATGGGGGCACTGCATATCGGGACGGACGGCGGCGGTTCGATCAGCATTCCCGCCGGTTTCACGGGCGTCTTCGGACACAAACCCAGCTTCGGCCGGGTCCCGCTCTGGCCGAGCAGCGCTTTCGGCTCGCTGTCTCATGTCGGGCCCATGACCCGGACCGTGGGCGACGCCGCATTGATGCTGAACGTCCTGGCCGAGCCCGATGCACGCGACTGGACCGCCCTGCCCTATGACGGGCGGGATTATCGGGATGGGCTGGAGATCGGCATCGAAGGCCGTCGTATCGCCCTTAGCCTCGATCTAGGTTATGTCTCCGCGGTCGATCCCGAAATTGCCAATCTGGTGCGTGCCGCGGCTCGTGTCCTGGAAGACCTAGGTGCCAGCGTTGAGGAAGTCGATCCAGGGTTCGATGACCCCTATGAAACCTTCCGCCGCCATTGGTTTGGCGTCGCCGGCAAGCTGGTTGCCGACATGACGCCGGAACAGCGCGCGGCCGTCGATCCGGGCTTGCGTGAAACGGCAGCGGCTGGCGCAAAGATCACCCACAATGAGTTTCTGGAAGCGGTTGAAAACCGCAACGCGATCGGCGAGACCATGTCGCGCTTTCACGAGAATTACGACCTGCTTCTGACACCGACATTGCCGATCCCGGCCTTCAAGGCCGGGCAGGAAACGCCAGGCCCACTCACCGATGCGCGTTGGGCGGCCTGGACCCCGTTTACCTTTCCCTTCAACCTGACGCAGCAGCCCGTCGCCTCCGTTCCCTGCGGCTTCACCGCGGACGGACTGCCGGCCGGCATGCAAATTGTCGGCCCGCGATATGCAGACATGATGGTCCAGCAGGCCGCGCGAGCCTACGAAACCGCCTGTCCTTTCCGCATGCCAAACGAACCGAACGTGCAACACTGATGCCTGATACGACAAAGATTCACTCCGATGTCCTGGATCGCCTCAAGGCGATCGTCGGCCCACAAGGATGGATAGAAGACGACAACGACAAGGCCGGCTATCTGGTCGATTTCCGCAACCTCTACCAGGGTGCGTCCCCGCTCGTCTTGCGGCCAGCCAATACGGAAGAAGTTTCCGCTATCGTCAAACTTTGCGCGGAAGCCGGGATCGCCATCGTCCCGCAGGGCGGCAACACCGGCTATTGCGGCGGTGCCACCCCGAACGAGGCGGGCAACGAAATCGTCGTCGCACTGACACGGATGAACAAAATTCGCCAAATCGATCCGCTCGACGACACGATCACCGTTGAGGCCGGTTGCGTGCTGGCGGATATCCAGGCCGCAGCGGAATCTGTCGACCGCCTGTTTCCCCTGAGTCTCGCGGCGGAAGGCAGCTGTCAGATCGGCGGCAACCTGTCGACCAATGCGGGCGGAACGGCTGTCTTGCGTTATGGCAATGCGCGCAGCCTCGCGCTCGGGCTCGAAGTCGTTCTGCCGGACGGCGAGGTCTGGAACGGGCTGAGGCTGCTGCGCAAGGACAATACCGGCTACGATCTGAAACAACTCTTCATCGGCGCGGAGGGCACGCTTGGGATCATCACGGCAGCGAGCCTGAAGCTCTACCCGCGACCGGTCGAAACCTGCACCGCCTTCGTGGCACTGGCCGACAGTGCGGCGGCGTTCAAGCTATTGGCCCGTACGAAAAACGCCAGCGGCGACGGGACGACGACCTTCGAGTATATCGACCGTGCCTGTCTCGACCTGGTTTTCGCAATGCACACCGATCTTGCAGACGCCTTCGCCGCGCCCCACACGCACTACGCCCTGATCGAGATGTCCGCCAATCAGGATATCGCGGAACGAGTTCTCGGTGACGCGTTCGAGGCGGAAGAAATTCTCGACGCGGTGATCGCCGCGAGCGGCGCGCAGGCGGCCAATTTGTGGAAGCTGCGGGAATCGATTCCGGAAGCGCAGAACCACGCCGGCGGCGTCATCCGGCACGACGTGTCGGTCCCGGTCTCCCGCGTCCCGGAGTTCCTGGCGCGGGCACGCGTTGCCGCGGACGAGACGATCGCTGGAGTCCGGGTCGCGCCCTTCGGCCATATCGGCGACGGCAATATCCACTTCAATCTGGTTCAACCGGAAGGTGCCGCACGGGCTGACTTCTTGGACCGAACGCACGACATCGAGGTGAAGGTGCATGATATCGCGACAGACCTCGATGGCAGCTTCAGCGCCGAGCACGGTATCGGCCAACTCAAGCGCGACGAACTCACCCAGTACAAACAGCCCGCAGAACGCGAGATGATGTTGCGGATCAAGGCGGCCCTCGATCCGCAAGGACTGATGAACCCCGGAAAGGTGCTTTGACCTATGCAGATTAACGGCACGACAGCCATCGTCACGGGCGCCGCCTCAGGCCTGGGCGCGGCAACAGCGGGATTGCTGTCCGAATGCGGCGCGAAGGTTGCGTCCCTCGATCTGTCGTTCGACACACCAAATTCGATCGGCGATAGCGCGCTGCAGCACCCTTGTGACGTAACCGATGAGGCGAGCGTGCAGGCGGCGCTTGCCGCTGCGACAGAGGCGCTGGGTACGGCCCGCATTCTGGTCAATTGCGCCGGTATCGCGGAAAGCCGCCGCGTTTTGGGCCGCGAAGGCGTGATGCCCTTGGAGCATTTCCGCCGGATCATCGATGTTCATGTGGTCGGAACCTTCAATGTCACGCGGCTGTTTGCCGACGCGGCGCGCCGCCTCGATCCCATCACCGCGGACGGACACAAAGGCGTCGTGGTGAACACCTCTTCCGTCGCCGGGCTCGAAGGGCTGGTGGGTGCGGTTTCCTATTCCACCGCAAAAGCCGGCATCGCAGGCATGACCTTGCCCCTCGCCCGCGAGTTTGGGCGCGAAGGCACTCGGGTCATGGCCATTGCGCCGGGCTTTTTCGAAACGCCGATGGCGGCAACGGTGAAAGACGACGCGCTCGATCAAATTCTCAGCGTTGTCCCCTTTCCGAAGCGATTGGGCGAACCGCGCGAATACGCCGAGCTTGTCCGCCATATCTGTGAGAATGATATGTTGAACGGCAGCGTGATTCGATTGGACGCGGCGATCCGGGTGCCATGAGCGAGGAGATTGATCGATGGGAGATGTGTATGTCGTAGGTGTCTCGATGACACCGTTCGGCCGGTTCTTCGACAAATCCGTAAAGCAGCTGACCCATGAAGCGGTGTCCGCAGCCCTTAACGACGCCGCCCTGAATAAAGAGTCGGTCGGAGCGGCCTATTTCTCCAATACGACGCAGGGTTTGCTGGAAGGGCAGCATCTGGTACCGGGCGAAATGGCGTTGCGCGACATGGGGTTCGAAGGCATCCCGATGATGAATGTCGAGAACGCCTGCGCCAGCGCATCGAGCGCCTTCCATAGTGCGTATTTGGCAGTGAAAGCGGAGATGGCGGAGGTTGCCCTCGCCGTCGGCGCAGACAAGATGTATGACGCGGACAAGGCGAAATCTTTCAAGATTTTCGACGGAGCCCTCGACGTCCACAAGGTCGGCGATACTTTTGCTGGCCTGGAAGCCCTCGGCGAAGGGGTCGAACCGCCGGAAGGGACCAACATCCCGAATGGACAGCGCAGCCCGTTCATGGATGTCTATGCCAACTTCGCGAAGTTCCACATGAAAAATTTCGGCAGCACGCAGCGCCAGTTCGCCGCGGTTGCCGCCAAAAACCATCAACACTCGACACTCAATCCGCTGTCGCAGTACCGCGACGCCTATTCCGTCGACGACGTGCTCGACGCACGTCTGATTTCCTGGCCGTTAACACTGCCCATGTGCTCACCGATCAGCGATGGCGCCGCTGCCGCAATCCTGTGCAGCGAAGCGTATCTGGACAGGCTGGACGAAGCGGTCCGCGCGCGGGCGGTCCGGATCGGCGCCTGCGAGATCGGCACGGGCATCACCCGCTCGGCCGAAGAGGTCGAAAAGCACATCACGCATTTGACCGCCAACCGCGCCTACGACCGGGCAGGGATTGGCCCCAAGGACATTTCCGTCGCCGAGGTGCACGACGCCACCGCGTTCGGCGAAGTAACGCAGACCGAAAATCTTGGTTTCTGCGACTTCGGGCAGGGCGCCTGGTTGGCTGAACAGGGCGAGACCGCGCTCGGCGGCCGCATACCGATCAACCCATCCGGCGGATTGGAGTCGAAAGGCCATCCTATCGGGGCGACGGGTCTCGGACAGATTTACGAACTCGCCACCCACCTGCGCGGGGAAGCCGGCGAGCGCCAAGTGCCGGACGCCCGGTTCGCCATTGCCGAAAATGGCGGCGGCATCTACGGGATCGAGGAATCGGTCTGCTGCATCACGATCCTGGCGCGCGGCCAATGACCGACCGCGGCGCGGTCACTCATGAGGTTCGCGGCACCGCGCTGTGGGTCACGCTGAACCGCCCGGACGCAATGAACGCGATCAACGATGCGGTCATTGACGGTTTGGCCGCCGCGCTGGATGCAGCCGACAGCGACCACGCCTTGCGTTGCATTGTCATCAAAGCCGAAGGACGCGCCTTCTGCGCAGGCGCCGATTTGAAAGCGGTCCAGGAAAAAACCGCGAGCGGCACGATGGATGGGTTCGTCGACCGGCTGTTGGCTGTCTTCAACCGGATCGAAGCATTTCCCAGGCCGGTGGTGGCCGCCGTGAACGGCCTCGCCTTGGCCGGCGGACTTGAACTGGTGTTGTGCTGCGACCTGGTCATTGCTGCGGAGAGCGCCAAGATCGGCGATGCGCACGCGAATTACGGACTGATTCCTGGCGGCGGCGGCTCGGTACGGCTACCGCGGAAAGTTGGACCCACGCGGGCGAAGTACCTGATGTATACAGGGGCGTTCCTCGATGCGGCCGAACTCGAGCGCATGGGCTTGGTCAATCAGGTCGTTCCCGACGACGCGTTGGAGGAGACGGTCTCGGCGCTTACAGCCCGCCTGGGCGAAAAATCGCCATTGGGACTGAAGCTCATGAAGCAGCTCACCGACGATGGCTTGGAGCAACCGAAGGAAACGGCCCTGCGCAACGAGTTGATGGCGATTGCCGTGCACAGCCGGTCGCAGGATTGGGCCGAGGGGCTCGCAGCCTTCACCGAAAAACGCAAACCGAACTTTATCGGCCGTTAATCGAACCAACGCTGTACGCGTTCTGCTTCCGCGCCGCTCAACTGCAGCCCGAGCTTGGACCGCCGCCACAAAACGTCATCTGCGCACGCCGCCCATTCCTGCTGCTTCAGGTAATCGAGCTCCGCCTCGAAAAGGTCTGCGCCAAACGCTTCGCCAAGGCCCGTCTGTCCCGTTGCATCGCCCAGCACAAGCTCAATGCGGCTTCCATACGCGCGCGCAAGCCGCGTCACCGTCGTCTCCGGGAGCCAATTGTAACGCCGTCTCATTTGCGAGAGGAATGCCGGGAAATCCGATTCCGGGAGATCGCCGCCCGGCAGCACCGCGTCCGCGGTCCAGGCCGGCCGGTCGTCGCCCAGAAGAGGTTGCATCCGATCGACCGCCTGCTCTGCCAATTTTCGGTAGGTCGTGATTTTACCGCCGACGACGGTCAGCAACCCGCCATGCCCACCGACCGTGTCCAAATCGAGCCGATAATCCCTGGTCACCGCAGCGGCGCTACCTGCGCCATCATCCAGCAGCGGGCGGACCCCCGCATAGCGCCAGGTTACATCCGTTGACCGAATACCCGGGTCGAACCAGCGGTTTACGGCGTCGCACATATAGGCGACTTCCTCGTCGGAACATTGGACGTCGCCGGGGTCGCCCCCATGGTCCATATCGGTCGTCCCGATCAACGACTGGTCGGCCAGATAGGGGATGACGAAGACGATACGCCGGTCGCTGTTTTGCAGGATATATGCGTGATCACCGTCATACAGTTTCGGCACCGTGATATGGCTGCCCCTGACAAGGCGAATATTCTTCGAAACCGCGCCGTCCACCGCCTTACCGACCCAGGGGCCTGCTGCGTTGACCACCGTGCGCGCCGACACGGTCTCTTCCCGGTTGCTCCCTTTGGCGCGAACAGTTGCCTGCCACGCGCCATCGTCCCACCGCAGGCCTGTGACAGTCGTACGGCACCGTATTTGCGCCCCGCGGGACGCGGCATCGAGGGCATTGAGAACAACGAGCCGGGAATCGTCGACCCGACAGTCGGAGTAGGCAAAGCCGTTTTTAACGGACGCCTTCAGCGGCTGCCCCTGCGGGCTTCCCGGCAATACCAGCTTTTCCGATGCCGGCAGGACCTTGCGGGCGCCCAAATGGTCGTACAGCGCCAGGCCCAGCCGGATCAGCCAGCCAGGCCGCTGGCCGTCACCGTGCGGCAGCACAAAGCGCAAAGGTTCAACGATGTGCGGCGCCGCCCGCAGCAGGACCTCCCGCTCGCGCAGCGCCTCGCGGACCAGACGAAACTGGTACTGCTCCAAATATCGCAGCCCGCCATGAATCAGTTTGCTGCTCGCCGAAGAAGTGGCCTGGGCCAAATCGTCTTGCTCGCACAAAACGACATCGTAACCGCGCCCCGCGGCATCGCGCGCGATACCGGTGCCATTTATGCCACCGCCGATGACCAGAATGTCGAAATTTGCCACGCAGAGAAGCTCCGCCGCATCGTTCGGCGATCAATATTGCGGTTATTGGTTAAAGTCCAGTGTGGCCGCGACGATGGGGCGCAGCCAGCCGTCTTGATCGACGGCCCGATTGAAACTAATTCAACAAGGAATTCGTACCAGCCGGCGTGTTTCCGCCACAGCAACTACGGAGATTGGGCGATGAAGAAAGCGGTTCTCCTGGCAGCCGGACTGGCTCTCGCGCG
>JAPPPC010000364.1:30454-31351 GCA_028817685.1 Rhodospirillaceae bacterium | reverse complement strand
GTTCATCCGGGCGCCGGGCCGGGTGGGAGGAACGTCAACAAGGTCGAGACGGCTGTGCAATTACGGTTCGATGCCGCGCATTCGCCGAACCTGCCACATGCCGTGTTTCTGCGGCTAAAACCTCTGGCGGGACGACGCATGACGCGTGACGGTGTCGTGGTGATCACGGCAAACCGGTTCCGCAGCCAGGAGCGCAATCGTGAGGACGCGCGTGAGCGGTTGGCGGATCTGATCCGCAAAGCCGCGGTGACGCCGAAGCGGCGGCGGCCGACCCGGCCGGGCAAGGCGGCAAAGCAGCGCCGGCTCGACGCCAAGAAACGCCGCGCCGGCATCAAGAAGACCCGCGGCAAACGCGGCGTCTCGGACGAATAGTACCCCCTATCGGTATGAGCTGCTTCGTCTACATCCTCGGCAGCACCGACGGCACGCGCACCTATGTCGGCTGGACCACGGATCTCGAGAAGCGGCTGGCGGCGCACAATTCGGGCAAGGGGGCCCGGTCGACGCGCGGCCGCGACTGGCGCTTGCTCTACGCCGAGCGTTTCAAGAACCGTGGTGAAGCGATGAGCCGCGAGTGGTACTTGAAGCGCGACCGTCGGTTCCGCAAACAGGTGGCCGATCAGAACTTCTGGTAACCGCCGTCGATCAGCAGGGTATCGCCGGTGTGATAAGCGCTCGCGTCGGACATCAGATAGACCGCGAGGCCGCCGAAATCCGACCCTTCGCCCCAGCGCCGCATCGGGATGCGCGGCTTGACGTTGTTGGCGAATTTCTCCCAATTGAAGGCGCTCTCGGTCATCGCCGTTTCGATCCATCCGGGCAGGATCGCGTTCGCCGTGATGCCGTAGCGCGCCATCTCCACCGAGAGCGCATAGGTCATCGAGACGACCGCACCCT
>JAPPPC010000364.1:0-30444 GCA_028817685.1 Rhodospirillaceae bacterium | reverse complement strand
TGCTCGTTTCGGGCGGCGCCGGATAAGGCGGCGAGACTCGCCGTCACGGCCAGGCGGCCGCCGCCGCCGCGCTCGATCATGTGCCGGCAGGCGGCGCGGTAGGTGTAGAAAACGCCGTCCAGATTAACCCCCATGATGCGGTCCCAGGAGTCCTTGGTCATTTCGACGAAGGGCGTCAGTGCGCCGCGGCCGCTGATGCCGGCATTGGCGAAGCAGCCATCGACCCGGCCGAACCGCTCCAATGTTTCCGCGAAACAGCGCTCAACTTCTTCTTCCTGCGAGACGTCGCAAACCATCGCCGCGGCCTCGACGCCATGCGCCTCGATCTGCGCCAGCGCCGCCGCGTTTTTCTCTGGATTGGTGCCCCAGATACAGACGCTGCCGCCGGCCTGCGCGATGGCGTCCGCCATGCCGAGCCCGATCCCGCCATTGCCGCCGGTGATCAGCGCGACCTTGCCGGTCAGGTCGAAGGGTTGATAAGGCATGGCGGTCTCCTGTTGCATTCGATTTTCGGATGAATGGTGGTTCCACCCCCATCCTAGCCTTCCCCCCTCGAGGGGGAAGGGACAAAGGAAGATTTTTCGCCATAAATTTTCTCTCCCTCTTGTTGGGGGAGGGTGGGGTAGACCGCGACTTCACAATGCATTTCCACGCGAACGCCTGTTGGGTCGCTGCATTAGCCCGTGTACTATCGCCGCGATTTTCGAGGGAACTCTCTTAGAATGAACGCTAACGAACCACGGGTCTTTCTCGTCGGGGCGGGGCCAGGCGATCCGGATCTGCTGACCGTGCAGGCCTTGCGCGTGCTGCAGGGGGCCGAGATCGTGGTCTATGACCGGCTTGTTTCGGAAAGCGTCCTCGCCTTGGTGCCGGTAGATGCGGAGCGGATTTTCGCGGGCAAGGCGTCGCGCAAGCATTACATGCCACAGGAAACGATCAACGACGTCTTGGTGACCCAGGCACGCAGCGGCCGGCGCGTGGTGCGGCTGAAGGGCGGGGACCCCTTCATATTCGGACGCGGCAGTGAAGAGGCATTGCACCTGGCGCAGCATGGAATTCCATTCGAGATCGTACCGGGGATCACCGCGTCGATGGGCTGCGCGGCCTATGCCGGTATCCCGCTCACCCATCGCGGGCTTGCGAAGGGGGTGCATTTCGTCACCGGCCACATGGCGAACAATGGCGAACTGGATCTGGATTGGAACCGGCTCGCCGACCCGGAAACGACCCTGGTCATCTATATGGGGCTAATGAAGATCGATCGGATCTGCAACAACCTGATCCAGGCGGGCTTGCCGGAGGATACGCCGGCAGCTGCAATCCAGAATGGTACATTGCCGACGCAGAAGGTGATCAGTGCGACCTTGGCAAGATTGCCCGGCGAGATCGCAAAAGCCGAACTGTCGGCACCGACCTTGTTCGTCGTCGGCTCGGTGGCCGCATTCGCTGAGACGCTCGCCTGGCACGAGCCGGCGGAAATCGAGACGAGAAAGGCGGATCAGGCATGACCACCGCGCGACCGAATGCCCCCTTCACGACCTTGCGGTCCTGGCTCGACCGGTTGGACGAGACCGGCCGGTTGGTTCGGACCAAACCGGATGTACCGCTGGAATTCACCTTGGCGGCGATCGCCAAACGTCTGGACGGCGAGAAGGCGACATTGTTTCCCGCGCCGGGCGGTCATGAATTGTCGGTGATTTCGGGTTTGGTCGCGTCTCGCCCGTGGATCGCGGAAGCGATGGGGGTGGATGAAAGCGACATGCTCGACCGCTATCGCAATGCCGTGCTGCACCCGCTGCCCTGGTCCGAAGTCGCCTCTGAATCCGCGCCTGTGCAGCAGGTCGTCATCGAAAGCGGTTTTGATATTCGAGATGAACTGCCGATACCGGTGCATAACGAACATGATTCCGGTGCCTATATCACGGCGGGGCTGGTGATCGCGGCCAATCCGAAGACCGGCGTGCAGAACGTCTCGATCAACCGGATACAGATCAACGGGCCTGACCGGCTCGGTATCTTGATACTGCCGCGCGATTTGCATCGGTTCTACGATGCCGCAGAGGAAGCGGGCGAACCGCTGTCGGTCGCTATCGCGGTCGGCGTCGACCCGCTGACGCTGCTCGCCTCGCAGGCGATCCTGCCGATTGACCGGGACGAATTGGAAGTGGCCGGCGCCCTTCATGGCGGGCCATTGCCGGTCGTCAAGTGCAAGACGAACGACGTGCGCGTGCCGGCCGAAGCGGAGATCGTCATCGAAGGCCGATTGCTGCCGGAAGTGCGCGAGGAGGAAGGGCCGTTCGGCGAATTCCCGCAATATTATGGACCGGCGGGCAAGCGTCAGGTCATCGAGATCGACGCGATTACACGGCGCGAGGACGCCCTGTTCCACACCATCGTGCCGGCGGCGATGGAACATCTGCTGCTCGGCGGTATCCCGCGCGAGGCGTCGCTCATCGCCCATCTGCAGCGGACATTTCCGAGCGTCAAAGATGTCCATCTCTCGCGCGGCGGGGTCTGCCGCTATCATCTGGTCGTCAAGATCGCCAAACGATGGGATGGCGAGCCGAAAAATATCATGATGGGCGCCTTCGCCGGACACGCCGATATCAAGCAGGTCACCATTGTCGACGAGGATGTTGATATTCTCGATCCGGATGCGGTCGAATGGGCCGTTGCGACCCGGTTTCAGGCAGCCGAAGATTTGATGGTTGTCGCCGGCGCACAGGGGTCTCGTCTCGACCCGTCGGGGACGGATGGGCGGGTCGACAAGATGGGGTTGGATGCGACGAAGCCGCTGGGCGGTGATCCCTTCACCTTCACGGTGGTGCATGTGCCGGGCGAGGATGACGACGCGCTGGACGCATGGATCGAAGGCTAGTTTGTTGCTTTGCTGCGACTTTTTAGCCGCAACGATTGTGAAGGGCGGCGGTTCGCACTAGCATTGCGCTAAAGGTTCTCATGGTCTCAGTAGGTTTCAGGAGTATGACTCATGGCGTCGAGCATCGACGTTAACCCGCTTAGCATTCATATCGGCGCGGAAATCGGTGGCGTCGATCTATCCCAGCCGCTGGCGTCGGAAACCGTCAAGGAAATCCGTGCGGCGCTGCTGAAATGGAAGGTGATTTTCTTCCACGATCAGGACATCGACCACGACAGCCACCTCGCCTTCGCCAAACAGCTGGGCGAGCCGACCATCGGTCACGCGGTGTTCGGCCATATCGACGGCTATCCGGAAATCTATTCGATCGCCAAGAAGCGCGCGGCAAACCAGTTCGGTGCTCCGAAGATGGTCGCGCCCTGGACGGGCTGGCACGCCGACATCACTTCGGCGATCAACCCGCCGGCCATATCGATCCTGCGCGGGGTGACACTGCCGCCCTATGGTGGCGACACGCAATGGACCAATCTGGCGGCAGCCTACGATGGATTGTCCGAAACACTGCGCGCCTTCGTCGATACATTGCGCGGGCTTCATTACACGGCGGCGGCTGCGGTGGAGCCCGGCACGAAAGCCTATGAAGATTATTTCAAGCGCCGCAAACTGGTCAGCGAACACCCAATCGTCCGGGTGCATCCGGAGACCGGCGAGCGGGCGCTCTATGTCAGCCCGTCTTATCTGAAGGAAATTGTCGGCATGACGCCGCGTGAAAGCCAGTATTTCATGGAACTTTTGTGGGAGCATGCCGTACGCCAGGAATACACGGTGCGCTTCCGCTGGCGCGATGGCGATATCGCCGTCTGGGACAATCGGGCGGCATGCCATCACGCGCCGACCGATATATTTGAAGTCGAAGGCGAGCGGCAGCTCTACCGTATCACCTTGGTTGGCGACGTGCCGGTCGGGGTCGATGGTACGCCTTCAAAGGCGATCGAGGGCGACCCGATTACCGCCTGGGCGGCGGAATAGCAGGAGGACAGACGATATGAGCAACGTGGCAGCATTTGAATTGGCCGATGCACCAAAGGAAATCGAAATCAATCCGGTCACGATTCATATCGGTGCGGAAATCGGTGGTGTCGATCTGACAAAACCGTTGTCCAGCCAGGCGGTGAAAGAGATTCGCGCCGCTCTGCTGAAATGGAAGGTGATTTTCTTCCATGATCAGCATCTCGATCACGATCAGCACCTGGATTTCGCAAGACAGTTCGGCGAACTGACGATTGGGCACGCTGTCTTTGGCAATGTCGAGGACTATCCGGAGATCTACTCCATTGCCAAGCACCGCAAGGCGAATCGCTACAAGACCGGCGCGAAGATGGAGAAACCCTGGACCGGCTGGCACGCCGACATCACGGCGGCGATCAACCCGCCGGCGGCGTCGATCCTGCGCGGTGTGAACATCCCACCCTATGGCGGCGATACCCAGTTCACCAATCTGGTTGCGGCCTATAACGGTCTGTCGGACACGCTGCGGGGTTTCGTCGACACGCTGCGCGGCGTGCACAAATTCGCGCCGCCGCAGGGGGCGGAATCCTCCGAAGATTACAAGGAGATGCTGCGCACCCGGGGACAGGAGAGCGAACATCCGCTCGTCCGTGTGCATCCGGAAACCGGTGAACGGGCCCTTTATGTCAGCCCGTCCTTTTTGAAAGAGGTCGTCGGGCTGGCGCCGCGCGAGAGCGAGCAACTGCTGGAGTTGCTGTGGGAGCACGCGGTGCGCCAGGATTATACGGTGCGGTTCCGCTGGAAGGCCGGTGATATCGCCTTCTGGGACAACCGCTCGACCTGCCATCTGGCGCCATCCGATATCTTTCAGATTGATGCGGACCGCCAGCTTTATCGCGTCACCTTGGTCGGTGACGTGCCGGTGGGTGTTGACGGCCGGGAATCCAGCTCGTTACTTGGTCAGCCGATTCTTGCCTATGCGGCCGAGTAACGGCTGCTAGTTTACGATTAGACCGAGTTCGAAGGAGACGATCCCATGGACATGTTGTTCAGCGACGAAGATTTGGCGTTCCGCGAGGAGGTGCGTGCTTTCTTCAAGGAAAATCTGCCGGAAACGGTGCGCGAGGTCGTGCGGCGGACGCCGTCTTACGTCTCCAAGTCCGACATGGTTGCCTGGCACAAGGCGCTGTACAAGCGTGGCTGGATCGCGCCGGCCTGGCCGGTGGAGTATGGCGGCACCGGTTGGTCTGTAACCCAGCGTCACATCTTCGAAGAGGAATACAGCGCCAATGATGCGCCGCGGATCAGCGGATTCGGGATCACCATGGTCGGGCCGGTTATCTACACCTTCGGCACCCAGGCGCAGAAAGACCGCTATCTGCCGAACATCCTTTCCGGCGACGAGTTGTGGTGCCAAGGCTATTCAGAGCCGGGCTCGGGCTCGGATCTGGCCTCGCTGCAAACCCGCGCGGTACTGGATGGTGACGAGTATGTCGTCAACGGCCAGAAGATCTGGACCTCGCAGGCGCATAAGGCGGATTTGATCTTCTGCCTCACCCGGACCGACCCTGACGTCAAGAAGCAGGAAGGCATCACCTTCCTCTTGATCGATATGAAGACCAAGGGTCTGACGGTGAAGCCGATTATCTCAATGGATGGCGGTCATTACTTGAACGAAGTTTTCTTCGACGATGTGCGGGTGCCGGTAGAGAACCGCATTGGCGAAGAAAACAAGGGCTGGACCTACGCCAAGTTCCTGCTGGGTCACGAGCGGACCGGGATCGCCGGGGTCGGCAAGTCGAAGCAGAAGGTGAAGAAGCTGAAACAGATCGCCGAGATCGAGCGTGCCGAGGGCGGTTCGTTGCTCGACGATCATGGGTTCAAGTCGCGCATTTCGAAAGTCGAGGTCTCGCTTTCCGCGCTGGAGATCACCAATCTGCGGATGATGTCGGCGCTTGCCGGCGGCGGAAATCCGGGGCCGGAATCTTCGACTCTCAAGATCAGCGGGACGACCATCGAACAGGAGCTCAACGAATTGCTCGTCGAAGCGATGGGTTTCTACGCGCTGCCCTACGATGCCAGCATGGTGCGGCCCGACGCGAACGAGCCGCCGGTCGGCCCGGACCACAGCGTCGGACTGATGTGCGAGCGGCTGCTGCGGCGCGCCGCATCCATCTATGGCGGGTCGAACGAGATCCAACGCAACGTCATCGCCAAAGCCGTTCTCGGATTGTAAAGCATGGACAACGAAGAGTTTCAGCCGCGCCGCAGCTTTATTTTCATGCCCGGCGTCAGTCCGGACATGTTTCCAAAGGCGTTGGCGACGGGCGCGGATATTGTCTGTATCGATCTTGAGGATGCGATCGCGCCGAACCATAAGCAGGATGCGCGCGAGCGCACGATGAAGCTGTTCGAGACGCCGCAGGCAAAAGACGGTGTCGAACGGATCGTCCGCATCAACTGCCTGCGCACGACCGACGGAATGGCCGACGTGCAGGCGGCAGTGTCCGCCGTGACAGCGCCGCCCGCGCTGATGCTGCCAAAGGTCGTGTCACCGGATGAGGTGAAGGCACTGGACGAGTTGCTGACCGAGCACGATATGCTGACCCGACTGCATGTCATCATCGAGACCAATGCGGGCCTTGAAGCCGCCTACGAAATCGCCCAATCGAGTGACCGGATCGATGCGATGTTCTTCGGTGGCGTTGATATGGCGGCGGAGTTGCGCGCGGCGAACAAGTGGGAGACGTTGCTTTACGCCCGATCGCGTGTCGTTCATGCCGCCGCCGGCGCGGGCCTCGACGTGATCGATGTGCCCTATCTCGATCTCGACGATATGGAAGGGATGGAACGCGAGGCGCAACTTGCCGAGGAGCTCGGCTTCACCGGCAAGGGGTCTATCCATCCCAAGCAGATCGCACCGTTGAACGCGATCTTCAGCCCCCGTTGCCCACGCACGCCGGGTTATCGCCGCCTTCGAGGAAGGCGACAGCGGTCTTGTGGTGCTCGACAACAAACTGATCGAAAAACCCGTGTTGCGTACGATGTATCGCACCGTGCGCGTGGCGGAGAAGATCGCCGCGGGCTGAGCGGGGCCGCGCGGTTACTCCTTGTGCATGACCATGTAGGTGTGGACATAGTCCATGCCTTGGCCGGCCGGGTTCTCGCGCACGAAGGTCTCGTAGGAATCGAAATAGCGATCGATAAGGTCGGCGCGTTCTTCCAGCGGCCGGTCTTCTGACAAGCCGGCGAAGAAGACGCTTTCGCTCCAGGAGCGCAGGGTCGGGATATAGTCCCGGGCGAATTTGGTCGCATCGCCATGCTGCTCGTAGTCGAGCCGGTAGGGACAATCGATCACCTTGGTTTCGATGTGATCCAGGCGAAGGCCGGCTTTGTGCACGGGGCTGCTGGGATCGGTCAGCGGTGCGCTGCATTCATCGATGTCGCGGTAATATTGCGGGAAGACCGTGGCTTCATATTCCGCCATGGTGATCGCGCCGTCCTCGGCCATCTCCCGCCACAGACGATCGAAGGTGTGGAACATGTTCACGCCCTCGGTACCGCCGAGATAGCGGCCTTTCTCGTCGCGGCAGAAATTGAGCAAGACCAATCCCCCGCCGGGCACCAGCTCCGCTGCACGGCAACCGAGAATGCGCTCCCAGTCGGCGCGGCCCTGTTCCGTATAAGCGGCCAGCTCCGCCCCCTCGGCGCCGACCATATGGACGTGATTGGTGATCGGGCCGGGGCGTTCGCTGATGTAATGTGAGGCGGTCGCGGAGAAGCCAAAATTAAGTGCATTGTCGGGGAAGATGCGCTGATGGAACGAGGTGCCGGACGCGAAGACGTAGAGATTGTCGATATCCGGCGCGTAGCCCGGCAGGTCGGTCAGGCCGTGGACATTGTGAAAGACCTGACTGAAATCGTTTCGCGGCAAGTCCGTGTAGGTCATCGTCAGGGGCCGTGACGGCGCCCTTTCGCGCACATAGCGCAAGGCTTCACCGACCATGCTGATCGAAGTGCCGCCGTCGGCGCATCCCATATCGGCCATCGCGAAGACGGTGCCGTCATCTTGGATATCCATCCGGTCCAGGGCGCCGCGGATCAGAGGCATGGCGCCATCGATGACGATCTTCGCGCCGGTGGTGGCCAGCGAATAGTAGCCGCTGCCTTTCATCCGAATATCGCCGGCGGTTTTCGCCTTATCGTTCATTTCGCCTCCTATGAGTTGATCGTCGTCATGACTGCATGCCGTACAAGCCGCTCACGGCCTGACGGTTTGGATCGTTCGCGGTGGGCAGACTTTAAACACTGTCACGCCGGGCCGTAACAAATTTGCGATGGCAGCGGACAGGCCGGTGCCCGGGCTGTTAAAAACGGTTTCGTGTTACCGTCTTGTCGGACTGATATGTCACTTGTATTGTACGGACAACTTAACGATGGGGAGTGTGTGTTGCGCGCGTGGCGGTGCCAATTTTACGGGACAGTAAAAGGCCGCGGCGTCGAGACGTGAAAAGGTTGACCAACAATTAGCAATGGTGAACACTCGCGGCCAGGGGTTGAGGTGGGCCTGCAAGTGATTTCCTAATTGAGGTGGAGGCAGCTGAATCCACCTTTAGTCTCAAACTAGTCCATAACAGGGAGGACCTAATGTTAAAAAATGTCATTAAAACGGCGGTCGGCGCGGCCGCTGGGTTAGGCATGATGGCGATGGCCGGATCGGCTCTCGCCCAAGCCAACTGGAGCATGGCCACGCCTTGGGGCGGCGGTAAGCCTCTTGAAGATGCCAAGTCGTTCGCGTCTCTGGTCAAGGAATTGACCGAAGGCCGCGTGAATATCACGGTTTTCCCGGCGGGTACGCTTGGTAAAGCGCTGAAGGTCACGGACTCGGTGAAATCCGGTGTCGCCCAAGCGGGCCATAACTGGATGGGTTACGATTGGGGCATCGACAAAACCACCGTCATCTTCGGCGGCTATGTCGGCGGTCTGACGGAAGAGGAATTCTTCCTGTGGCTCTATCAAGCCGGTGGCGTCGATCTGTGGGAACAGTATCGCATGGAGAAATTCGGCGTCATGTCGATCCCGTGCGGCATTTTCCCGGCGGAAATCTTCCTGCATTCGAAGCGTAAAGTGACGAACCTGGCGGATTACAAAGGCATCAAGCAGCGTACGGCCGGTGCCTGGGCCGAGGTTGGCGGTTCGCTCGGTGCGACCACGGTTATCTTGCCTGGCGCGGAAGTCTATCCGGCGCTGGAACGCGGCGTTATCGACGCCACGGAGTGGAGCTCGCCGTCGGTCAACGAGCCGGTTGGTTTCCACAAGATCGCCAAATACATCATCTTCCCGGGTGTCCATCAGCCGGGCGCCACGCAGGAATGTGAATTCAACAAGAAAGCCTGGGACGCCGTCTCCGAGCGTGACAAGACGCTGATCAAATACGCCGGCGAACTGCGGACGTTCCGCGCCTGGCGCAACCACGCCTATAACGACCTGTTCGCCTATCGGCGGATGGAAAAAGGCGGCAACACCATGCTTCGCCTGGAGCAGTCCTTCATCGATGCCGCCCAGAAGGCCGGTAACGAGTGGGCCGACAAGCAGGTTGCGGGCAACGAATGGTTCAAGAAGATGTTGAACCATCAGCGTAAGTTCCAGCACGACATGACCGTGTATTCGAAAATGCGTTCCGGACCGGGTACGCGCACGGCGATCGGCGACATCATCAAGTAAGCCGGTTTTGAGGATTGTTTCGGGGGAACGCGGACCACGCGTTCCCCCTTCCTCGATTTTTCAATTTTCCAAGTTTGGATGTGGGTGATGGACGCAGTACTGAGCGTATTGTCGGAAACGCACTCGTTGATTCTTTCGGGTAAACCCGAAGGTCACGGATGGTTTCTTGGCGTATTGGTCGGGATATTTTACCTGACCGCCTTGTATGTCCTTTGGGGCGTTGTGCATGCGGTGATCGGGCGGGATGTATTCAATTTCGTCCGGCCAATCGAAAGGTTGGCGAAATATGCCGGTATCGTAAGTGCCAGCATCATTCCGGTGTTGGCGGTCCTGATCGTCTACGAAGTCATCATGCGGTACGCATTTCGGGCGCCGACCTCTTGGGCGTTCGAGGTGTCCTATATGATGATGGGTACCAGCCTGATGCTGGCCATTGCCTATTGTACGCAACTGCGTCGCCACATCCGCGTCGACTTTTTCTATGACAATGTTTCGGAAAAGCAAAAAGCGCTGATCGATTTGGTCGGCTACATTGTTCTTCTGTTGCCAATCATCATTTGGACGACTTGGGGGCTCTACGAGTATTTCCTCGAAGCCTACAAGGTGAATGAGCGTTCCGGCGAATCCGCCTGGAACCCGTTGATCTGGCCGTTCAAATTCACGTTTACCTTTGGTTTCTATCTGTTCACGCTTCAGGTGGTCGCTGAGACCTTGAAGTGCATCCTCGTCCTGATGGATCGTGACGTGCCGGAACCGGATCTGCCGGGAGGCTTCGAATAATGAGTGTCGAATTCGCACTATGGATGTTCCCGGCGCTGCTGTTTTGCCTGTTTATGGGCTTTCCGGTCGCGTTTTCCTTGATGGGTGTCGCGTTGATTTGGGGCGTCATCCGGTTCAATGAATCGGCCGTCGCGCTGTACCTCGCCAAAGTCGACGATGTTGCGTCGAACTATGTTCTGGGCGCGGTTCCGCTGTTCATTTTCATGGGGTCGCTGCTGGAGCGTTCTGGTGTCGCGGAACGATTATTCGAGGCGATACATATGTGGACCAGACGATTACCCGGCGGCCTTGCTGTCGGGACGGTCCTGCTGTGCGTGGTGTTCGCGGCATCGACCGGTATCGTCGGTGCGACGGAGACCGTTGTCGGTCTGCTCGCGATCCCCGTAATGATGCGCTACGCCTATAACAAGGCATTGATTTCCGGCACGATTTGCGCCGGCGGATCGCTTGGCACCATTATCCCGCCGTCGGTCGTGGTCGTCATTCTCGGCCCTGTGGCCGACGTGTCGATCGGCGATCTGTTCGCCGGGATGATCCTGCCGGGCCTGATGCTGGCCGGCTGCTACATCGTCTATATCGTCGTCCGTTGTACGATTCGTCCGGAAGACGGACCGCGTGTCGGTGCCGACGAAAACGATCCCCCCTTCATGCGCAAGTTGACCATGACGGCGACCGCCATGATCCCACCGGGATTGCTGATCGCCACGGTGCTTGGCTCGATCTTGGCCGGATTGGCAACCCCGACAGAGGCCGCCGGCTGCGGCGCCGTAGGCTCGGTCATCATGTGCCTGTGCTACCGCACGCTGACCATCGCGGTCATGAAGGAAGCGCTGTACAAGACCGTCGTCATCACGGCAATGATCCTGCTGATCCTGATCGGCGGCACGATGTTCGCCGGCGTCTTCACCGCCGCGGGCGGGTTGGTCGGCGTCCAGCAATTGATGCAGGCGGCCGAGCTGACCAACTGGGAAACCATGGCGATCCTGCTGTTGCTGGCCTTCGCCGCCGGGTTCGTGCTGGATCTGATCTCGCTGATGCTCATCGTTGTGCCGATCGCGATGCCGATCATCGTCGGGTTCCCGTTCTTCGATCTTGATCCGGGTTCGGTGAAGGTGTGGTTCTCGATCTGCTTCCTGATCATGATCCAGACCAGCTATCTGACGCCGCCGATGGCACCCGCCATCTTCTACCTGCGCGGCATCAGCCCGCCGGAGATTACCTTGATGCACATGTACAAGGGCGTCATACCGTTCATCGTGTTGCACATGGTGGTTCTGGCGTTCGTGCTGTCGATACCGAATCTGGCGCTCTGGTTGCCGACGATTCTGTTCCGGGGCTTCTAGCGGGAGGCGGCTCACATGGCGGGCGCAAAGGTCAAGATGGGCTACGAGGTCCATCCGGACGCACATGAGATGCTGAAGACGATTGCCGAACGCTACAAGCTGCCGGATGAGTCGAAGGCCTTGCGCTGCCTGCTGGATTACGCGGCAACCGATGGCGACTGGGACGAGATCTTCGCGAAGGTTCGCTGTCGGCGCTGCGGCTAATCGGATTGGCAGTCGCCGCAGTGAGGGCGGTCAGCCGCTGACCGCCTCGCGGTGCTGCCGTTCGACCCGGTCCATCTGATCATCGCTCCATTGTTCCTTTTGCTGCAAGGCGAAGAGCGAGGTGTAGCCTTTCGACCAATCCGGCGACATGACGCAGGGACGCGGGTCGATGAAGGCTTCGCGGACCGCGTTGCCGCGCACGATGGCGCCGGCGAACTCGGTATTTAAGGGGTTGGGCATGTAGGTGAAGGCGTCGGCTGCCGAGTAGACGTTGAGCAGCAACGGCCGGCCACGATCCGACAGATTCGGTTTCGATCCGTGGATGGTGCAGCAATTGTGCACCGTGACCGATCCGGCCGGTCCCATTAGATATTCCGCCGTATCGAGCGCCACCGTCTCCAAATCCCGGTCTGTAATATCGCCGGTCCATTGGTCCTTGTCGTTGTACTGGCTGAACAGGGGGCCTTTGTGACTGCCGGGAATGACGCCCAGCGGCCCTTGCTCAGGGCCGACATCGTACAAATACGTGCCGATGGTCAGCGGGCTGTAATTGGTGTGCGCCCAGGACTGGATGTCCTGGTGCCACTTCACTTCCTCGCCCCCTTCGGCCCATTTGAAGTTGAGCTTGGAGTGATGGAATTTGACGTTCGGGCCGACCAGATCGGCCGCGATGTCGGCGATCACCGACTCAGAGGCGAACTCCCAGTAAAGCGGATCCTGTGCGACGGGCGACGACAGGCGGCGCAAGCGTGGGGTGTCGGCGTTGTGGGCAGGCTCGAGATCGAAGATCGCGTCGGATGTGACGACCGATCGGCTGCGATCCACCATCGCGTCGGTCAGTGCGCGAAGCCGCTCGATGGTTTCCATCGGCACCACGGACTCGAGCATCACATAGCCGTTCTCGAAGTAGAAGTCCCGTTGCGTCTCGGTCAGAATTCTCGGGGCATGGTCCTGGACGCGTTCGGGATACATGATGGTCATTCCTCGGTCGTGACGTCGGCGTTTAACCTGTCGGCGCTTTCGCGGCGATAATCCCTGAACTATATTGCTGATATATCAGAGCGACAAGGACTCACCCATGGCGATCGCCTCCGCCAACGATACCGAAGGATATGCCTCGCTGACCGATTTGGCCTATGAGCGGATCGAAGAGGAAATCGTGATGCTGCGGCTCGAACCCGGCAGCATCGTCTCGGAAGCGCAATTGAGCGAGCATGTCGGCATCGGCCGTACGCCGATCCGCGAAGCGCTGCAACGTCTGGCGCATGCGGGGTTGGTTGTGGTTCTGCCGCGCCGGGGAATCTTGATTTCGGAGATCGATATCCGGGCGCAATTGCAGCTCCTGGAAGTGCGTCGGGAGGTCGAGCGGCTTATCGCGGGAAATGCCGCGGAGCGAGCGACCGAGGCTGAACGTGAGCGTTTTCAAGGCATTGCCCGCGAAATGGCGCATGCCGCGGAAACCGATGACGACCGATCCTTCCTGCGGCTGGACCGGGAGTTGAACGATCTCTCGGTGGATGCGGCGCGCAACGGATTTGCGGCCAAGGCGATGCAATTGATGCAGCCCCTGTCGCGACGGTTCTGGTTCATCCACTATCAAGAGGTGGCGGACCTACCCCTCTGCGCCCGGCTTCACGCGGAAGTCGCTCGGGCTATCGGCGACGGGGACCGGGATCGCGCCTGCGCGGCGTCCGACCGGCTGCTCGATTACATCGAAACCTTTACCCGCGCGACCTTGGATACGCCGCCGCGTTAGCTCTCACGCACGACCGGGTTGCGCAAGGTGCCGATGCCCGTGATATCGATCTCGCACACGTCACCATGCTTCATCTGCGGCGACTTGCCCTCGGTGCCCATCCAGATCACGTCGCCGGGATAGAGCGTCAGATACTTTGACATGGCGCTGATATAGCGTTCGACCCCGAACAGCATGTTGTTGGTCTCGAACCGGATCGTCTCTTCGCCATTCAGTCGCACCGTTGTCTCGAGACTGTCGAGGTCGAGGTCGGTTTCGATCCAGGGGCCCATCGGCTTGAACGTGTCGGCGTTCTTGCCGCGCCAAAAGGTGCGGTCGCCCCGTTGCCAGGTCCGCTCGCTGACATCGTTGCCGATGGTGTAGCCGAAGACGCAGGACAGCGCGTCCGCTTCCGACAGGTGCTTCGCCTGTTTGCCGATCACCACCACCAACTCCGCTTCGTATTCCACCAAGTCGGTGGCGTCTTTCGGAATGACGATGGTTTCGTTATGGCCGATCAGCGCATTGTTGGCGCGATAGCCGATATCCGGTTTTTCCGGAATGTTCGGTTTCGCCCCCCGCGACTCCGCTTGCTCCTTAATGTGAGCGACATAGTTCAAGCCGGCGGCATAAAAGGTTTCCGGAATGATCGGTGGCAGCAGTTGGACGCTGTCCAGCGCATGGGTTTCCCCGGTCGGTGTCCCGCCGTCGAGGATTTCGCCTGTGATGACCTTGATGGTATCGCCCTCGACAATGCCGCAGGCGATCGTGCCGTCCTTTTCGAACCGTGCGTAACGCATTGTGGCGCTCCCCGGCTACATATTGATGCCGCCGAGGGTCGGCATGCCCTTTTGTACGGCTGGCCGCGCGCCGACCGCGTCATACCAGCGCTGCACATTCTCGAACTGGGAAATATCGACCTTGTGCCGCGGATGGCGGTGCGCCCACGGATAGCAGGCGATGTCGGCGATCGAGTATTCGTCCCCGGCAAGATACTCATTGTCCGCCAGACGCCGGTCCATCACGCCGTAAAGCCGGTGCGATTCCTTGACATAGCGTTCGCTGCCATAAGGCACCTCGGTGTCGAGGCCGAGAAAATGGTGGGCCTGTCCCAGCATCGGACCGAAGCCGCCCATTTGCCACATCAGCCATTCCATCGCGGCGACCCGCTTGCGCGCATCGGTCGGAATGAACTTGCCTGTCTTTTCACCGAGATAGATCAGAATAGCGCCGGTCTCGAAAACCGAGATTGGGCTGCCGTCCGGTCCGTCTGGGTCGACGATGGCGGGGATCCTGTTGTTCGGTGAAATTTTCAGGAACTCCGGCTCGAATTGGTCGCCCTTGCTGATGTTGATCGCATGTTCCGTATAGGGGAGGCCGACCTCCTCGAGCATCACGGACGCTTTGCGGCCGTTCGGCGTGGCCCAGGTGTACAAGTCGATGGTCATGTTGAGTCCTCCCTGAATAAATGATGGCGCGCCGCGCGCGCCGATGCGTGTGTTGCCGTTACCGGCAAATGTCTATTTGTCGTGCTTGCTGCCGCCCAGGCATTCCGGTGACGCCATGACCTGGCCGCCGCGGGCCGTCCATTCGTCGGGTGTCATGGTTTGCATGGATAGCGCGTGAATATCTTCCTTCAGCTCCTTGGCGAGGATCCCGTTCACCTGTTGATGGCGGCGAACCCGCGAAATGCCGTCGAAGGCGTCCGTCACGATGACGACCTTGAAATGCGATTCCGAGCCGGGCGGCACGTTGTGCATGTGGCTTTCGTTGATGACTTCCAGATGGGCGGGCGTAAGCGTTTCCGCGAGCTTCTGTTCGATATCGGCCTGCACTGTCATGGTCTTGTCTCCTGTCGCCGAATTCTTCGGCGTCATTTTATGAGTTTCGCGAGATCCTTGCGAATCTGGGCTTCAAACGCCGTGTCGAATTTACGCATGACGGTCTCGGTCAACGCAAACCAGATATCTTCCCGCTCGGAGAGGCTGGCATCTTCCGGCATCGTGCGGCTTTGCTGCGCTGCCGCGCTGGCCTGAGCGGTGATCTTTCGATTGGGATCCACGGCTTCGATCGCCACTTCGACATGCGCGTCATAGCGCCAGGCCTGATCCGTAGTGAAGGCGCCGGTTAGCCCTTTCGTCACCTTCAATTTGGTTTCGGTCCCGGTCGCGCGCCGGATCACGATCTTCGCCTGCCCGACCGTCCCGACCGCCTTCAGCCGGTCGGAAATCCAGCGTTCCACCGCTTTCGCGGGCGGTGTCGGAAATTCGTGGCCGATGTTCGGCGCGGCGATGGGCGGTTGATATCGCGGTTCGTAAACGATTTCCGCGACCTTCAGTTCAATGGGCGGCAGGTGCGAGAATGTGATCTCCGGATAAGACGGCTGCGGTCCGGCGGTCACGCAGGCGGTCAACGTGAACAATGCAACGACGCAAGCGGTCCGGAACGAGTTGAGCCGCATGAACAATTCCTCTGTAGTTCAGTTGTAGTGCGCCCCTGCAATATGCGGGGGCGGCAATGCCGCTTCAAGTCGGTGGCGACAGGGCAGCCGGGTCGAAACTCTGCTCCGCATTGCAAAATTGGCAGGTGACGATGATTTTTCCATCGATCGTCATCTCTTCGCGCTCTTCCGGACTCAACATCGAGACCGCTGCCTGCATGCGGGCGGGCGAACATTTGCAGGAGAACCGAAGTGGCCGCTCCGGGAAGACACGCACACCGTCCTCATGAAACAGGCGAAAAAGCAGCGCGTCCGCATCGAGACCGATATCGCAGAGCTCTTCCGGCGTACAGCTTCCCATCATCGCCAACGCCTTGCGCCATCCTTCTTCCAACCGCTCCCGCTCGAAGGGTTTTTCGTCCTCCGGCAGGCGCTGCAACACCAGTGCGCCGCCACGCCAGCCATTCTTACTATCGTGGCGGCAGGCGAGCTTGACCGCAGCGGTGTATTGGCTCGATTGCTGGAAGTAATGGTGGACGCAATCCGCCAGGCTGGCGCCTTGCAGGTCGACAATGCCCTGGTGTTGCTCGGTATCCGGGCCTTGATCCACCGTAAAGGCGAGACGGCCGGCGCCGATCAGCCGCGGTACGGGCGCATCGGCCGAATCTTCAGGGATTGGGTCGCGCACGTCGGCGAAGCCGCGAATGGCGCCGTCCGTCGTTACATCGGCGACCAGCATTTTAACCGGTCCGTCGCCACGCGCCTGAAGACTGAAGACCCCGTCGAATTTCAACCCTGCGGACAGGCCTGAAACCAACGCCAAGGATTCGCCGAGAAGTTCGGCCACGGCTTGCGGGTAGTCGTGTGCGGACAAGGGCGTATCCAATGCCGGACCGAGCCGGACAAGCCGGCCGTGCAGCCCATTCGCATCGATCATGAACGGCCGTATGAAATCGTCGGCGCCCTCGGGCAGCGTCGCCTCTGTCACGAAAGACACCAGGCGAGGATGCCCTTCTGGGCATGCAGGCGGTTTTCCGCCTCGTCCCAGACCACCGACTGCGGCCCGTCGATCACGCTCTCCGTCACCTCTTCGCCGCGATGGGCGGGCAAACAGTGCATGAAGATCGCGTCCGACTTCGCCTCCGCCATCAGCTTGTCATCGACCTGGTAGGCGCGCAGCAGATTGTGGCGGGATTCGCTTTTGGAATCGTTCATCGACACCCAGGTATCGGTGACAACGCAGTCCGCCCCTTCGACCGCCGCGTGCGGGTCCGTCGTCAGCTCGACACGCGCTCCCTGCTTTTTCGCCCAGGCAAGGGCCTCGGGATCCGGCGACAATTCGGGCGGACAAGCAAGACGCAGCTCGAAATCGAAGCGAACCGCGGCTTGGATCCAGCTCAGTGCCATGTTGTTACCGTCACCGCTCCAGGCGACCACGCGGTCGCGGATCGGTCCGCGGTGCTCTTCAAAGGTCATGACATCCGCCATCAGCTGGCACGGGTGGGTGTCGTCAGTCAGGCCGTTGATCACCGGCACCGAGGCGTATTCCGCCATCTCGTGCAGCTTATCGGGTGAGGTCGTGCGCATCATGATAATATCAACAAAGCGCGAAAGGACGCGCGCCGTATCGGCCACCGTTTCGCCTTGCCCAAGCTGCGCGTCACTGTGGGTCAGATGAACCGTTTCGCCACCCAACTGCCGCATGCCGACATCGAAGCTGATCCGTGTGCGGGTCGACGGCTTCTCGAACACCAGTGCCAGGAACTTTCCTTCCAGGGGCCGCATATTCGCGGCCGTGCCGTCCTTGAACCCCCTGCTGAGGGCGAACATGTCCCGCAGCGTGTCCTCATCGAAGGGCTCGATGTCGAGGAAGTGCTTCGGCTCAGCCATCGCCCGCGGCCCAGTTTTTTCCGACCCGGTCAACGATTTCGATCGCTTCGTCGATATGGCTCTCTTCGATGTTCAACGGGGGCAACAGACGCGCCACATTCTCGCCGGCCGGGACAGTCAGCATCCCTTCTTTCTGGAATGCGACGACAACGTCGCCCGCCGGGACGACGCACTTGATGCCGACCATCAGACCGGCACCGCGAACCGATTCATAGACCTCCGGATAGCGGCTCACGACCTCGCTCAAGCGATCCCACAAAATTTTGCCTTTCTTTTCGACGCCATCCAGGAAACCGTCTTCGAGCAGCACATCGAGCACGGCGTTGCCGACGGAGACGGCGAGCGGGTTGCCACCGAAGGTGCTTCCATGGGTCCCGGGTACCATGCCCTTCGCCGCCTCTTCGGTTGCCATGACGGCACCGATCGGGAAGCCGCTGCCGAGACCCTTCGCGATCGCCATGACATCGGGCGTAATACCGGCCCATTCATGGGCGAAGAGTTTGCCGGTCCGGCCATAGCCGCACTGCACCTCGTCGAACAACAGAAGCACACCGAACTCGTCGGCGATTTCCCGCAGGCTGCGCAGATAATCCAGGTCCGCCGGGCGGATACCGCCTTCGCCCTGAATGGGTTCAAACGCGATCGCTGCGGTTTCTGGCCCGATGGCGTTGCGCAGTTCGTTCAGATTGTTGAAGGGCACTTGATCGAAACCGTCCGACGGCGGGCCGAAGCCCTCCAGATGCTTCTCGTTCTTCGCCGCGGCGATGGTCGCCAACGAACGGCCATGGAATGCACCTTCGACCGTCACGACGCGCCAGCGCTCCGGTGCGCCATTGGCGAAGTGATAACGGCGGCACAGTTTGATCGCGCCTTCCATCGCTTCCAGCCCGGTGCTGCAGAAGAACACCTTATCGGCGAATGTCGCTTCGGCCAGCCGGTCGGCCAATCGGGTTTGGTCGGGAATATTGTAGAGGTTCGAGACATGCCACAGCTTGGCTGCCTGATCCTGCAACGTCTTCACCAGATGCGGGTGGGAATGGCCCAGTGAATTGACGGCAATGCCGGCCGCAAAATCGAGGAATCGTCGTCCGTCGGTCGTGAAGAGATAGGGGCCTTCGCCTCTTTCGAACTCCAAATCGTAACGACCATATGTCGACATTACTGCGGACATCGCAGAGCCTCCCAAATATGCCAGTAATCGGCGTTTCCGTTGCGAAAGGCGCGGAGTATCCGCACTTGCCGGAACCCTGTCAACTTCCCGTTAACCGCGGTTGACGCAACGGTTCAGAGCAGACCCATACGCGACAGGTTGGCAGAAAGTTCGGCCGGGCCGGTAAAATGAACGCCGCGAATTCCAAGCCGTTCCGCGACCGCAACGTTCTCCACCCGGTCGTCGATGAAGACGGCGGTCGCCGGGTCGATGTCGTGGCGTTCCAGAAGAATACGGAAGATTTTTTCTTCCGGTTTCATCGTGCCCTCAAAGCCGGATATGACCAGCCCTTTGAACAGTTCGAGGAACGTGAACCGGTCGCGGGCAAAGGGCCAGGTCTGGGCGGACCAGTTGCTCAGCGCATATAGCGGAACGTCTCTCGCATACAACTGCTTCAGGATTTCCACGGTGCCGTCTATCGCGCCCTCGATCATCTCCTCCCAGCGAATCCAGAAAGCCTCGATGTAAGGGGCCATATCGGGGTGTTTCTGCGACAATGTCGCGACGCCCTCTTCGAATGGCATCCCGCGATCCATCTGGAGGTTCCACGCATTGCTGCAAATTTCGCGAAGAAACCGTTCCATCTCGGCTTCATCGTCGAACATCTTGCGGTACAGGTGGCGCGGATTCCAGTCGATCAGCACGCCGCCGAGGTCGAAAACAACGGTACGCGGGGCAGAAGTCTCGCTCACATTTGGTTCGCTTCGACGAAGGCACGGAACATTTGCTCGACGGGCTCCCGATTGAGATCGCGGGTAATCATCACGATACGGCTGCGCCGGTCCTCGTCGGGCCAAGCGTCCAGCATCGCCGGCGGATGAAAGATATGCTGCACGCCGTGCACCGCCACCGGATTGTCCGTATCCGTGACGTGAAGAATGCCTTTTATTCGCAGCAAGGCTTCGCCATGGGTCGAGATCAGGGCTTCCATCCAGTCCGCGAACGCGTCCCAGGGCATGCGCGTCTCCGACGTCAGGCAAAAGGACCGGATACGGTCATCATGGCGATTGACGTCTTCATGAAGGTGATGACCATCATGGGCGTCGCTACCGTGATGGTGATGTTGGTCGTCATGCGCTGCCGCGTAGGCCTCTTCCTTGAGCCAGCGGGCGACATCCGGAGATTTGGTTTCGGGGTCGTACAGGCCGGCGCCGAATAGCGTGTCCGGGTCGACCGCGCCTTGCGTGATCGGGTGAATGGGCGCGGCGGGGTTTATCGCGCGCAGCCTCTCGGTCAGCGCTGCCGTTTTGTCCTCATCGATCAGGTCGCGTTTGGTTATGAGCAGCCGGTCCGCGACCGCGGCCTGTTTGATCGGCTCAAATTGGGTATCCAACTGATTGAATGCGTTGACGCCGTCCACTGTCGTGATGACGGCGTCCAGCCTATAGCGTGCCGCCAATAGCGGGTCCGTCATCAAGGTGTGCAGGATCGGGGCGGGATCGGCCAGGCCTGTCGTTTCGATGACCAGCCGCGCAAAATCCGGGATCTCGCCGGTCACCCGGCGGCGGAACAGGCTGCGCAGCGTGTCGACCAAATCGCTGCGGATCGTGCAACAAAGACAGCCGCTATCCATCACGATCACATCGTCGCTCGACGACTCGACCAGCATGTGATCCAGACCGACTTCGCCGAACTCGTTGATAACGACGGCCGTGTCGCTCATCGCGGGGTCGCGCAGCAGGCGCGACAGCAAGGTCGTCTTGCCGCTGCCCAGGAAGCCGGTGAGTACAGAAATCGGTATCCGTTCGCCGGATTCGTGAAGTTGGACTTCGGTCATGCTTCTATCCGGTCGCAGCGGGCCGGCAATCCGGGCACAATCCCGTAACTTCGATCATCTGGCGTTGCGCCAGGAAGCCAAGCGCGCCGGCGGTGCGCTGTACCACATCGTTTATCTGCGGATCGTCCAATTCGGCCGCGGCACCGCAATTCTCACAGATTAAAAACTGGCCGGCATGTCGCTCATCGGGATGCGTGCAGCCGACGAAGGCATTCATCGATTCGATCCGGTGAATCAGACCGATCTCGATCAGGAAGTCGAGCGCGCGGTAGACGGTTGGTGGCGCCGCGCGCGGATATTCCGACTGCAGAGCCTTCAGGATTGCATAGGCGCCGATCGGTTGATGGCCGCTCCAGACCAGGGTCAGCACGCGCTCGCGGATTTTTGTGAACCGCATGCCGCGCTCGGCGCAGATTCGGGTCGCGACCTCGATCGCTTCATCGACGCAAAGCTGATGGTCATGGGAGTCGGCTTTGAACGCATGCGGCAGTGGCATGGCCGGATTATAGCAGCCACAGAATCCGTCGCTACGGAATTCCGCTACACAGTTTCGCACGGGCGCGATAGGTTCGGGCCATCCGGGGGACGAAAGGCGGATTGAATATGCAAATCATCAGGGACCTTGAAAAAGTTCCGGAAAGCGTGCGCGCGGGCGTCGTGGTGCTGGGCAATTTCGACGGTGTGCATCGCGGGCATCAGGCTGTTATCGGTTGCGGCGGCGATCTGGCGCGTCAGGCGGAAGCCCCCTTGGTTGTTTTGACATTCGAACCGCATCCACGGAGTTTTTTCCGGCCGCATGATGCGCCGTTTCGACTGACGCCGTTTCAGAACAAGGCGCACCACATCGAAGCGTTGGGGGTCGATGCGCTGATCGCACTGACCTTCGATGAAGCGCTTTCGCAATTGGGCGGTGAAGCGTTCATCGAGCATGCGATTGTCCGAGGTCTCGCCGCCAAACAGGTTGTCGTCGGGCAGGATTTCCGGTTCGGCCATCAGCGCAGCGGTGATACCGCGTTGCTTGAAGCGCTGGGCGAAAAGAACGGATATGCGGTTATGACGGTAGCCCCGGTCGCGTCCGCCGACGCGGAGATTTATTCCTCCAGCCATATCCGCGAGCAACTGGAAACCGGGAAACCGGGTCATGCCGCCGCGATGCTGGGCCGGCCCTTCGAGATCGAAGGTACGGTCGAACATGGCGACAAACGCGGCCGCACCCTCGGATTTCCAACCGCCAACATCGATATTGCGGACTACATACGGCCGGCGCGCGGCGTGTACGCTATTCGGGCCGGGCTGGAGGAAGGCGGTGATCTGCGTTGGATCGATGGTGTCGCCAATTTCGGCAACCGGCCGACCATCGGCGGTGACAGCCTGCTGCTGGAGGTGCATCTTTTCGACTTCGAGGGCGATCTCTACGGCCAGAATCTGCGGATTGCACTGATCGAATATTTGCGGCCGGAACGGAAATTCGACGGTCTGGAGGCGCTGAAGGCCCAGATCGACGAAGACGGTGCGACGGCCCGTCGAGTCCTCACCGTACGCGCCGCTGGCGCGTCTTGACCTCATAACGGGCCACGCATAGGATCGCGCGCCCGCCAATAGGCGGAAAACCAAGGATTATGGCGGAAATGGAGCCCGTGCAATGAGCGCGGATTACAAGGATACGGTCTTCCTGCCGAAGACGGATTTCCCGATGAAGGCCGGCTTGCCTAAACGCGAGCCGGAATTGCTGGCGCGCTGGGCGGATATCGACCTCTGGGGGCAGATGCGCGCGCAGTCGGCGGGGCGCGACCCCTTTATCCTGCATGACGGCCCGCCCTACGCGAACGGCCATCTGCATATCGGCCACGCACTCAACAAGATCCTAAAGGACATCATCAACCGGTTTGAGCAGATGCGCGGCAAGGACGCGCACTACGTGCCGGGCTGGGATTGTCACGGCTTGCCGATCGAGTGGAAGATCGAGGAAAAATATCGCGAAGAAGGCCGCGACAAGGACGAAGTGCCGATCGTCGAATTTCGGCAGGAGTGCCGCGAATTCGCCGATCACTGGATCGATGTGCAGCGCGAGGAATTCAAGCGCATGGGCGTCGTCGGCGATTGGGACGATCCCTACACGACGATGGCCTATCACGCCGAAGCACAGATCGCCGCGGAACTTCTAAAATTCGCTGAATCAGGGCAGCTCTATCGCGGTTCCAAGCCGGTCATGTGGTCCGTCGTCGAACGCACGGCCCTGGCCGAGGCAGAGGTCGAATATGAAGACCACGTCTCGCCGACGATCTGGGTGAAGTTTCCGATCGTCCAAACGGCCGAGGACGCGCTGAACGGTGCCGCCGTTTTGATCTGGACGACGACCCCTTGGACGATCCCGGCAAACAGAGCCATCGTCTATTCATCCAGCATCAAATACGGCGTCTATGAGATCACAGCAGCGCCGGAAGACAACTGGGCGAAACCCGGCGAGAGGCTGATTCTCGCCGATATGCTGGCCGAAAGCGTTCAGAAGGCGGCCCGGATCGAGTCCTGGACGCGCCAGGGCGATGTCGATCCGGCCACCATCGCTCGGTGCGCGCACCCGTTCCGCGGTTTTACCGACGGAGAGGGATTCTGGGACTACGACGTGCCCATGTTGCCGGGCGACTATGTCACCGACGATGCCGGTACCGGGTTCGTGCACACCGCGCCCGGTCACGGTGCGGACGACTACAATACGTTCGTGCAGAACCGCGCTGTCTTCACCGATGTCGGGCTGACGGAAGTGCCGCACACAGTGGGCGAACGAGGCGAATATTACGATCACGTCCCCCTTCTGTCCGGGAAACGGATTTATGACGAGAATGGCAAGGAAGGCGATGCCAACCAGTCTGTGATCGATATGCTGGTCCAGGCCGGTGCGTTGATGGCGCGGGGCCGCCTAAATCACCAATATCCGCATTCCTGGCGCTCGAAAGCGCCGCTGATCTTCCGCAATACGCCGCAATGGTTCATTTCCATGGGCGACGAGAAGGGTGCGGAAGGGTTGCGCGGCAAGGCGCTGAAGGCGATCGACGAGACGGCATTCTACCCGGCGAGCGGCCGCAACCGGCTTTACAGCATGATCGAGCAGCGGCCCGACTGGGTTATCTCGCGGCAGCGGGCCTGGGGCGTGCCGATCACCGTGTTCGTGGAAAAAGCGACCGGTGCGATCCTGGTCGATGCGGAAGTCAATCAACGGATCGTGGACGCCTTCGAAGCGGAGGGCGCGGACGCTTGGTTCGCCGGTCCGCCGGCACGGTTCCTGGGCGATGGACGGGACCCGGACGCCTATGAGCAAGTCACGGACATCCTGGATGTCTGGTTCGATTCGGGTTCGACGCACAGTTTCGTGCTGGAAAACCGCAATGATTTGCATTGGCCGGCCTCGCTTTATCTAGAGGGCTCCGACCAGCATCGCGGCTGGTTTCACTCCTCTTTGCTGGAAGCCTGCGGAACGCGCGACCGGGCGCCGTTCGAAAGCGTGCTGACCCATGGCTTCGTCATGGCCGAAGACGGACGCAAAATGTCGAAGTCGCTTGGCAACGTGGTGGTGCCGCAGGAAGTTACCGATCAGTACGGCGCGGAGACGCTCCGCCTCTGGGTGGTCGCCTCCGATTACTCGGAAGACCTGAAGATCGGACCGGAGATCATCAAGCGCCTGATCGATTCCTATCGGCGTCTGCGCAATACGCTGCGCTGGCTGCTTGGAAACTTGCGGACCTACGATGCGTCGGCACGGGTGGCGGTCGAGGATATGCCGGAATTGGAACGCTGGATTCTGCACCGGCTGCACGGGCTCGACGGGCTGGTACGGTCTTGTGCGTCGGAATACGATTTCCACCGTATTTTCAGGGAACTGCACGATTTTTGCGCGGTCGATCTTTCGGCATTCTATTTCGATATCCGCAAGGACAGCCTGTATTGCGACGCAGAGGATGATCCGACCCGGCGCGCGACATTGACCGTACTGGACGAGATCTTCAGCTGTCTGACCGCCTGGTTCGCGCCGATTCTTTGTTTCACGGCGGAGGAAGCCTGGCTCGCGCGCACCGGCGATGCGGCGGACAACAGCGTGCATCTACGGCAGTTTCCCGAGCTACCTGATAACTGGCGCGACGAAAAGTTGGCGGCCAAGTGGGAGACCGTACGTCAGGTCCGGCGCGTGATGACCGGGGCGCTGGAGATTGAGCGCGCCGAGAAACGGATCGGATCGAGCCTGCAGGCATCGCCGACCGTGTATATGACGGCGGAAGCGCTCGCCGCCTATCAGGGCGTCGATGCGTCGGAAATTGCGATTACGTCGGGCGTAAACCTGGTGGAAGGCGCGCCGCCCGAAGACGCTTTTACTTTGCCCGAGGTGCCGGGAATCGGCGTCGTCGTGAACCCGGCGGCCGGTGAGAAGTGCGAGCGCTGTTGGCGGGTTCTTCCTGACGTGGGTGCCGACCCTGCATTGCCCGGTGTCTGCGGCCGTTGCGCCGATGTGGTTCGTACCATGCGTACGGCCGCCGAATAGGGAGAAACGCCTTGCTCCCGCTTGGATTGGGGTGTGCGGCGATTGTCATCGCGATTGATCAACTCAGTAAATGGGTGATCCTGACGGAAGTCATGAACCCGCCGCGGATCATCGAGGTCACTGGCTTTTTCAATTTCGTCCTGGTTGGCAATCGCGGTGTGAGCTTCGGACTGTTCGCCAGTGACGCGTGGTGGGTCCAACCGGCTTTCGCTACATTTGCGACGCTGATCTCAGTATTTCTGGGGTTCTGGATGCGCCGTGCTGAGAACCGGTTCTTGGCAGTCTCGCTTGGGTTGGTCATCGGCGGCGCGCTTGGCAATGCGATAGACCGACTGGCCCATAAAGCGGTCATCGATTTTCTCGACTTTCATGTAGCCGGTTACCACTGGCCTGCCTTCAATATTGCGGATTCGGCAATAACCGTCGGCGTGATATTCATAATCGCTGAGGGATTGTTTGCCGGCCAAAAACAAACCAAGTAATATGGTGCAGTATCACGACGTTGATAGCACGCGAGGATTGATGAAGATTCGAAGTGTCTTATCTTTTGTTGTCGGATTCGCCGCAATTGCCGGATTGGCGGGATGCGGCGACAGAAGCGGCAATATCCTGGGGTTTGAGAAGTCGGCGCCGGACGAATTCGCGGTCGTCAAGCGGGCGCCGCTGACGTTGCCGCCGGAATATGGTCTCCGGCCGCCGCGCCCCGGCGCTGTGCGGCCGCAGGCTGTGTCGCCGCGCGACGAGGCGCAACAGAGCGTTATCGGGAAAAGCGCCGCCAAGCCGCAGCGCACGCGGCGTAATGTCCGGGCTGAGCAACGGCGCCGCATCGGCTCCCGTTCAGGCAGTGAAGTCGCCCTGTTGAAACGGACCGGCGCCATCGATGTCGATCCGAATATTCGCGATGTGGTCAACCGGGAAGCGGTTGGCGTGGTTAACGAATCCGACGAAAGCTTTGTCGATTCACTGCTGTTTTGGCGGGATAAGGAACCGAAGCCGCCGGTGAACATAGACACCGTCGTGGATGCCAAAGGCGAATCGCGCCGCATCCGGGAAAACAAGGTTCTCGGAAAACCGATCACGACTGGCGTGACGCCGACCATCAAACGCAAGGAAGCTGGCCTTCTGTTCTAGCCGGGGCTGGTGGATCAAAATACCGTGCGCCGTGACTGACGGCCCCTTGAGGATGGAGGGCGGTCCCCCCATCTTTTCTGCATCCCTTGTCGCAAGCGTGAGGAGCCCCATGTCGCGCCGTGCGTTTTCCTATGTATTGGCCCTGTTTGTTCTGTTAGTCGGCATGCCGACCCTGGCAGGGGCCGCCGTTTTCAATCCGCAGAGTTTCACGCTGAAGAACGGGATGCAGGTGGTCGTTATCACCAATCATCGCGTTCCCGTCGTGACACATATGGTCTGGTACAAAATCGGCGCGATGGACGAGCCTGCCGGCAAGTCCGGTTTGGCGCATTACCTTGAACATCTGATGTTCAAGGGAACGAAAACTCTGAAACCCGGTGAATTTTCCGCCATCGTGGCGCGGAATGGCGGGCGGGAGAATGCGTTTACCTCACAGGACTATACCGGCTACTTCCAATCCGTCGCGGTCGACCGGCTGCCGCTGATGATGAAGATCGAAGCCGACCGGATGACCAACCTGGTTCTCACCGATGACATCATCGAGCCGGAGCGCGCCGTCGTAATCGAGGAACGGCGCAGCCGGGTCGATCGGGATCCGTCGTCGATGTTGGGCGAACAGATTCGTGCCGTGATGTTCCAGAATCACCCCTATCAGATACCGATCATCGGCTGGCAGCACGAAATTGAAGTGCTCACCCGCAAGGATTTGATCGATTTCTACAAAGCCTGGTACGCACCCAACAATGCGATCCTGGTGATCTCCGGCGATATAACGGTCGACGAGGTGCGTCCGCTCGCGGAAAAATATTACGGCCCCATCCCCGCCAAACCTTTGCCGGAACGCGTGAAATGGGCCGAACCACCGCTGAACGCCGATCTGCGCGTCGTATTGGAACATTCACGGGTTCGGCAACCGTCCTGGTCGCGGCGCTTCATCGCGCCTAGCCAAATGCATGGGGCGACGGAGCATGCCGACGCTTTGCAGGTGCTGGGAGAAATCCTGTCCGGCGGTGCGACCAGCCGATTGTACCGGAAGCTCGTTGTGGAACGTAAAGCCGCGGTCAGTGCCGGCGGATGGTATAGCGGTCGGTTGCGGGGGCCCGGTACCTTCGGTTTCTACATCTCGCCGCCTCCGGGCGGCGACTTGGAAGAGGCTGGCAAGGCGATGAATGAAGAGATCGATCTGCTGATCGAAAAGGGAGTCACCGAGGAAGAGGTCAAAAAAGCGGTGCAGCGGTTGCAGGATTCAGCGATCTATGCCCGCGATTCGTACCGGACCCCGGCACGGGTCCTCGGCGGTGCGCTCGCGATCGGTCAAACGGTGGAGGATATCGAATCCTGGCCCGAGCGGATCGGTATGGTGACCGTTGACGCCGTCAACCGGGCGATCGCCCATGTCTTTAAGGACCGTAAATCGGTAACGTCGCTGCTGTTGCCGAAGCCGACGACGTAACGGAGAAATTGCGCGATGATGAAGCACGTCCATTCGTGGGTTGTCGGTTCTCTGGCTACCCTTACGATTCTGTTGGTCTCCGTTGCGCCGGCGCACGCGGTCAAGGTCGAAAAAGTTGTCAGTCCCGGCGGCATTGAAGCCTGGCTGGTGCGCGACAATTCCATCCCGATTACGGCCATCGAGTTTTCATTCCGTGGCGGTGCGGCAGGCGACCCAAAAGGCAAGACCGGGCTGGCCAGCATGGTGTCGAGCCTGCTTGACGAAGGTGCAGGTGACTTGGATAGCCAGGCGTTCCAAGACCGGTTGGAGCGGCTTTCAATCCGCATGAGTTTCAGCGCGGGACTGGAAACCTTCCGCGGCAGCTTCAAAACGTTGAACCGGAACCGCGATGAAGCGGTGTCGCTGTTGCGGTTGGCCTTGAACGAGCCGCGCTTCGACGCAGAGGCGATCGAGCGGATGCGCCGCCAGATTACCGCAGGCCTGAAGCGGAAATCGACGGATCCGAACATCGTGGCCAGCCGGGTCTGGCGCCGGGCAGTCTTCGGCAACCACCCCTACGGCCGGCCGGTCGATGGGACCTTGGGGTCGATCGCCGATATTACCGCAGATGATTTGCGGGGCTTCGTGACCAGCCGGTTTGCCCGCGACAATCTCATCGTGGGCGCCGTTGGCGATATATCGGCTGCCGAGTTAGCCCCCATGCTGGACCGCATTTTTGGCGAATTGCCGGCGAAGACGCCGCAGGCAGCGCCGGATGATGCGAAACCCGCTGCTGAGGGCGAAACTTTCGTCGTTCAAATGGATATCCCGCAAAGTGTTGTCGTCTTCGGGCAGCAGGGAATTCGGCGGAACAGCCCGGACTATTACGCAGCCTTTGTCATGAATTACATTCTTGGCGGCGGTGGGTTTTCTTCACGCCTCTATACAGAGGTCCGTGAGAAACGGGGCCTTGCCTACAGCGTGTACAGTTATCTGAACCCCATGCAGCGGGCGGCACTCATTTCCGGCGGCGTTGCAACCCGCAACGATCAAGTGGCGCAATCCATCGCCATCATTCGCGAGGAGTGGGGCCGCATGCGGGAAACCGGACCCAGTGCGGAAGAGGTCGCTGACGCGAAGACGTATCTGAACGGGTCCTTCCCCCTGCGGCTGAGCAGCACCAGCAATATCGCCCGTATGCTCGTCGCCATGCAGTATCACGACCTGGGGATCGACTATATCGACCGGCGTGACGATTTCATCAATGCGGTGAGCCTTGAGGATGTGAAACGAGTCGCCCGCCGCATTCTGGATCCCAAACAGTTGACGGTCGTCGTGGTTGGGAAGCCGGAAAGGGTCGAACCGACGGCCGATGCGCCTGAAATCGAGAGCTAAGGATACGCACAGCCAGCGTTAATCCGCGCGCATCTTAGGCGGCTCGGTGGCCTATCCCGGCGCCGATGCCGCCAGGGTAGCGGTTTATTTGCCAGGGTTGCGGCTCGCCGACTAAAGTCGGCGGCGCTGTCCGCAAATACCGGGATCCTTATCAATGAGTTTTGAACGCGTGCTGGTCGCCAATCGCGGCGAGATTGCCATTCGTGTCATCCGCGCCGCTGCCGACGCGGGTCTCACCGCTGTTGCAGTCTATTCCGAGGACGACAAATCCTCGCTTCACACGAAGATGGCCGATGATGCGGTGCCGCTGCAGGGCAGGGGCGTTCCCGCTTATCTCGATAGCGCGGCAATAGTCGCCGCGGCGCAGCAAGCCGGCTGCGATGCGGTGCATCCCGGCTATGGGTTCCTCTCGGAGAATGCCGGTTTCGCCCGCGATTGCGCGGCAGCAGGCCTGACCTTTATCGGGCCGGCGCCGGAAACTCTCGACCTTTTCGGTGACAAGGGCGCGGCGCGCGCGCTCGCTCAGGAAACAGGCGTCCCGGTTCTCGCTGGAACCGAGAGCCCCACTTCGCTGGCCGACGCCGAGGCCTTCATGGCGGCGCTCGGTGACGGAGGTGCGGTGATGATCAAGGCCGCGGCCGGTGGTGGCGGTCGCGGCATGCGCCCGGTAACGGCAATCGAAGAATTGGCGGCGTCCTACGAAATTTGCCAGACCGAGGCCCAGGCGGCCTTTGGCAACGGCGATGTCTATCTCGAGCAGTATTTGCCCGGAGCGCGGCATATTGAGGTGCAAATCGCCGGGGATGGCAGCGGCAGCGTTTGCCATTTCGGAGAGCGCGATTGCAGCGTCCAGCGGCGGCATCAGAAGATCATCGAGATTGCGCCGGCGCCGAACCTGGCTGACGCGGTGCGAGAGCAATTGACCGACGCTGCGGTCAAACTGGCGGGCGCGGCGCAATACTGCAA
>JAPPPC010000373.1 GCA_028817685.1 Rhodospirillaceae bacterium | reverse complement strand
CCACTGTACCGACAAACTGTCCTGTGTGGAGCAGGTGCCTCTGATTAAGGATCACATCCTCCGACGGCGTGAAGGCGCGGGTGAGCTCCGGCTCAACGTCCGCCGCGTAGTCCACTTTTACGCCAGAAGACATAGCTGTTCTGTCATCACCCGCTGCGGCGACTGGCAATTCTATCGCCTGAGCGGCGTCACGACCGAACGGCCGGACATATTCCGTGTCTCCTGCCTCCTCCGCCGGCGTGCGAGACCCATCCGCCTCGGTGACGCCTTCGCGCTGCGCGGTGCTGGCCTTCTCCTGAGCATCGGTCAACACACCATCACCTCGCGTGAAACCGGCTTCAACGGCGCGCGGCGTATCGTTGAATTGCACAGTTTCTACGATGGTATATGGGTGCCCAAAATCGACGACGGTGAGAGACGGTATCGAAATACCGTCATTGACGAACAATGTGTCGATGCGAAAATTTAAGGCGCTGGGTAGCGTCCCGTCGCGTTGAACCATGATCTGCTGCCGGTCGTCGTTGCGGACTAAGCCCAATCTACCTAGTACGACCACCTACCCTGCCTCCGCAAACTACCAGACTTATCGGCCAATAGCCAGGAAAGACGCTTTGAAACCGGCCTAATCGGGGCTTCGAAACCAAAGTCCCGGCCGCAGCAGGGTCAACACCACGAAAACCGCGAATCCCAACCCGGCATAGTGGAAAACGGCCTGAAAGGCCGGCAGGAATCCGGCCGCCGGCGCGATGCTGGCGAACAGGCCCGCCAAAACCGCAGCGCCCGTCACCACGCCAGCACTGCGGGTCATCATGCCCAGGCTACCAGCGACGCCACGGTCTTCACGCGATAGGGTTCCCGTCACAATATGCATATAGGCGGTATGGAACAGCCCGAGACCAAGCCCATGCAGAAGCAACGACGCGGCCAGGACGGGGATAGCGCTATCCTCTTGCCATTGGGAAACCGCAAACAGACCGCCAGTCAACAAAATCGCGCCAGCCAAAGCGACGCGGCGTGCGCCAAACCTGCCGATTGCCCAGCCGCCGGGCGGTCCGGCAAGCGCAACGCCTAGAGGCGCGCAGCCAAGCACGATCCCACTCAACCAGGTAGGGAACTCCGCCATGCGGATCAGGTAATAGGGCACCAGCAGCAACACCGCGAAACCGACCAGATTGGCAACGAGATTTGCCAGGTTGAGGATCGAAAACTCAATATCGCGAAAAACGCCCAAGCGGATGATCGGTTCGGCGAAACGAATTTCCTGATAGACGAAGCCGGCAAACCCAAAAATGGAAAGGATGGCCAGCACCGCAACGATAAGAGCCGTCGAGTGTGGGCTCTGCGCCTGATTGATGGCGAGCAGCAAGCTGCTGAGTGCCAATGCGAGCAGGACCGCACCGAGGCCGTCGAACGGCTTGCGGGCACTCGCCTGCGGTGGGCTCGGGATCAGCCAGGTAGCTGCGAGCGCAAGAAGCGAAATCGGCGCCCGAAACCAAAAAACCGCCGGCCAACCCCAGGCCTCGACCATGATGCCGCCAAGCGACGGACCGATCACCGAACCGAGGCCGAACAGCGCGGTGTAGAGACCGAGCGCCTTGGCCCGCTGCTCTTCCGGATAGCAGGCGGTCGCCAGCGCCGGGCTACAGCTGATGACCAGGGCAGCGCCAACGCCCTGACAGAAGCGAAAGAACAACAGCCAGCCAAACTCGCCAGCGCTACCGCACAGTGCGAACGCGACGATACTGAGCCCCAGTCCGATACGGAAAATGCGGCGGTGACCGAACAGATCCCCCAACTTGCCGCAGACCAGCATCAAGCTGGAATAGGTCAGCACGTAGCAAATGACGACCCACTGGATCGCATCGAGCGGAATGCCGAAGCTCCGCGTGATATCCGGAAAGGCGATATTGACCGACGAATCAAGCGGTACGATGGTCGTGCCGAGCCCGACGGCCAGGATCGCGAGGAAAGGATTAGCGGGAAGTTTCGACAAGCAAAGCGGTCCGTATGGCGGGGTCTCTCCCCACCATAGGCGCTTCCGCGGTGCCGATGCGACCTTTCGCTGCTACCGCACGTCCGGCAGCGAGGCGACGATGCGACGCACCGTATCGTCGACCAAAGACACCATGGCGTCGCTGTCGCCGTGCAGACGCGACGCGCGGGCGACCGCGATCGGCGCCGACAAGGGCGACAGCGGCAACCCGCCATCCGACCGTCCCGCCTCGTGCCGGCCTTTCCATAGCAGCCGGTGCTCCCGCAGCATGCCGATTTCGATGTCGAGCTTCTGGAGCGACCAGATGAGCGCAAAGTC
>JAPPPC010000676.1:5170-9900 GCA_028817685.1 Rhodospirillaceae bacterium | reverse complement strand
ATGCCATACCGCGCAGGTTCGGGTTGATCACCATGTCGCCTTGCGCCCGGGCCTCCCAATCACGGCCGGTGCTGGGATATTGCAGCGGGTTCATCGTGCCGCCCTGCTCCAGGCAGACGATATGCATCTTCGTCTCCGCCAGGCTCCACGCCATGGCCGCACCGGACGCGCCGGCGCCGATGATCAGGACGTCAACGGGATCGTCGGACATGGAGATGCTCCTGTCGGGTCGTAGGTTGACCGGACGTTAGCACTTCGCGCCCCGACGTAGCATCCCCGCCCCTATTGCTGCCTGCGAAAAAATTCTACGCTTGTTACAAACAAGGACGAGGCAGTCATGAGCGATTGGAGCGGGGTCACGCGGCCGGTACCGGTTCCGGACCAGTGGACGAAACCCTTCTGGGATGCGGCGAAGCGCGAGAGTTTGGAACTACAGCGATGTCAGGATTGCGGGCATTTCCAGCATCCTCCCTACCCCACCTGTCTGAACTGCATGAGCATCGATCTGAAGTTCGAGCCGGTCGGCGGCAGCGGAACGATCTACGCCTACACCTTCATGTACCACACGGGCGACAAGCGCTTCGCGTCGGCCGTACCCTATGCCAGCATCGTCGTCGAGTTGGACGATGCGCCGGGCGCGCTGATGGCGGCCAACCTGCTGGGCGTGCCGCACACCGAAGCCAAGGTCGGACGGCGCGTCGAGGTCGTGTTCGAACCGCTCGACGACGAAATCACCTTGCCGCAGTTCAGGCTCGCCGACGGGGAGGCTTGAGCGCCATGTGGGAAAATCGTTGCAAAATCGCCGTCAGCGGCGTGGGTTACTCCAAGGTCTCGCGCTCTGCCGATATCCCACTCGCCGCGCACGCCCTCGAGGCAGTAAAAGGCGCCGTCGCGGATTCCGGCCTTGAGATGGCGGATATCGACGGGCTGTCGACCTATCCGGAACTGCCCGCGACCGGTCATGCGGAAGTCGACGGCATCTCCGTTGTTTCCGTGAACTGCATGATGGCGATGCTGAAACTGCCTAACCTGAGCTGGCACATGCAGGTCGGCTCAGTGAATATCGGTGGCGCGGTGCAGCAGGCGGTCAACGCGCTGCTTGCCGGCGTGTGCAAATACGCTGTCGTGTGGCGTGCAATGCACAACCCCAAAGGCACCTACCAGAACCTACCGAAGGGCACCGCGGCGGGCGCGACGCAGTTCACCGCGCCTTTCGGTTTCGGCGGGCCGGGCCAGGGCATGGCGGTCGCCTATACGCGCTGGCTGGAGCGGCACGGCCAGGACCGCGAGAAGATGGCCACCTTGGCGGTGACCCAGCGTAAACATACGCAACACAACCCGCACGCCTACTTCTACGGCACGGAACTGACGCGCGAGGACTATCTCAACTCCCGCATGGTGGCCTATCCCTTCTGCCTGTTCGATTGCGACATCCCGGTTCAGGGCGCCGTCGCGATCGTTCTGACAACGGCGGACCGAGCGAAGGATTTAAAACCCACGCCGGCCTATATCGCCGGTTACGGGCAGCGCTTGCATTTCGAGGTTGCGGGGCGTATCGGCAGCCTTAGCGACTACATGCTGGGCGGCAGCTCATCGTCGAAACTGACCTGGGAGCGCACCGGCTTCACGCCGAAGGACGTCGATGTCGCGCAGATCTATGACGGCTTCTCCGCTTCGGTGATCTACGGGTTGGAATCCTACGGCTTCTGCGGCGAGGGCGAGGCGCTCGACTTCATCCAGGACGGCCGCATCGAACTCGACGGCGAACTGCCGATGAACACCTTCGGCGGCAGTCTCGGCACCGGCCGGATTCACGGGCTGTGGCATATCATCGAAGGCGCGCTACAGGCGTCCGGCCGCGCCGGCAGCCGGCAGGTAAAAGACGCCAACGTGTCCTTCGTCGGCGCCAGCGCCCCGCTGGTCACCGGCACAACATTCATTTTTGTGCGGGATCCTTACTAACACCCCCTTAACTTTATTATTCCTTATTATTACTATCTGAAGAAGTGAATCCGTCGCAAATTCATACAACTTCTACGTTTCGATAAACCCAATATTAAGCATCGCGAACGGATTATGGGCGCCTTGTTTGTAACCGAGGCGGCTTACGAGTATGCGCCCACAGGACGTTCGCGAGACCATAAAGCAGCATCGCTCCTGGCTCGCCAATAAAGGCGGCAAGCGGGCGGACCTTTCGCTCGCCAGTTTGCAGAATGCGGATTTGCAGGGACAGATCCTGCGGCAAGCGAAATGCACGGGTACCGATTTCACACGGGCCAAGCTTCAAGACATCGATTTCAGCGAATCCGATCTGTTCGGCGCAAATTTCCATTTCGCCAAACTGGCAGGTGCCAATCTGGCAGGCGCAGACATGCGCGGATCGAAACTGCGCTCAACGAATTTAAAGCGCGCCAATTTGGCGGGCGCCGACCTGCGCGAAGGCATGCTGATGAAGGCCGCAGGCCCCGATAGCGGCGATATCGTCATGAGCGACCTGACGGCCTGCGCCCTCGATGGGGCAAAACTGAACGGCACGAATTTGAACAAAGCCAAGATGGACCGCTGTACGGCCACAAACGCCGAAATGAAAGGGGCCATGCTTGAAGGTGTCACGCTGCGCGACGCCAATCTCACCGGTGCCGATCTCAGCGGCGCCAATCTCAGCGGCGTCGACCTCTGCGGCTCGAACCTCAGCGGCTGCAACCTACAGGGTGCCAACTTGAAGAATGCGCTGCTCGAAAGCGTCGAACTCGACGGGGCGGACCTAACCAGCGCCTTCGTCGACGGCGCTTCGTTCACCTTCGCCAATTTGGGCGATACGGTGATCCCCGAACCGGACCCGAACGAGACGAAAATGCTGGCCGAGAAAATCCGCTCTCATCAGGATTGGGTCAAAAGTTTCGGTAAGAAGGGCAAGCCCGCGGATTTGCACGATGCCGACCTCCGGCGGCTCGACCTTTCCGGCCACATACTCAGCGGCGTAAACCTCAAAGGGGCCAATCTCAGCGGTGTTTCCCTCTGCGGCGCGCAACTCAGCCTGTGCGACCTCTCGGGAGCGGACCTCAGCGGTGCCGATCTGTCGAAAGCTGATCTCTGCGGCACCAATCTTTCCGGCGCCAACCTGGTCTATACCACCTTGAAAGGGGCGAATATGACCCCCATCGCTCTGAAGACCGGTAAAGGTGAAGACACGCAGCGAAGCATGCCGACGAACCTCTCCACCTGTGACATCCGTTTTGCCGACCTGTCCGGGGCGAACCTCTCCGGCGCCAACCTGTGCAACGCCGATCTCCGTTCGGTCACGCGTAAGAAGACGGTTTTCGAAGGGGCAAAGCTCGACGGCGTGCTACTGACACGGTAAAGCCGATCGAGGCGGTGTCGATCCGCTCTTATCGTTCATTTCTCGAAACATCGCCTGCTGAGTTCGTCTTGTCCGTCGCGGAAAATCTTTTCGACGAATGTCATCACACGCAGGCAGCAATTCCTTTCGACGCCTGACAGCCTAAAGCGATCCACATCATCTCCGATGCGGCGCCCCGAACTCTCCACTTTGCCGTGCCCTGAGATGCTTTACTCGGCCGCGACGCTTTTCGCGTCGGGGCGCGGGTGCAGCATCATCGCCGTCACCTCGCGCAAGCTATCAACCGACTCCAAGCTGTACAGTCTGTCGAAGAGCGGGCGTATGGCGTCGTCTTCGAGGCTGCGTTGCGCGCAATCCTCGAACTTCTCCCACAGTTCCTGGTCGGACATCGGGTTGTTGAGACCACGGCCCATATCCACATCATTCAGCGCGCTGTACGAGGTACCGTCCTGCATTGTCACAGTGACCTCCGCGGCAAACTCCGAGAAAGCCCCTTCATGGCCCCGCGCCTCGACTTTCCCCAAGAGTCTGCGCACCCCATCCTGCTCGAAGGCTTCCGGTTCGAAATCGGCCAACCGGATACGTCCGTCCATCAACGCGCGTGCGACTACATATTGCTGGCTGAATTTGCACTGCAGCGGTGTGTGCGGGTCCGGATTGTTGGTGTGCGGCAGCCGCAACGGATGAACCAACACATCGATCGACTGAACTTGCCCGGGATCGATATCGTTTGCGGCCCGGACCTCCAGCATCGCCTCGATCGAGGCATGCGTGGACCCGCAACAGGGGTGCTTCTTCAATCCCACACCAACGCTGACCAAATCGAACGGGTCGCCCCAAGCTTCCAGCATCTTCGCGGCATCGTAATTCCCGGAGCCATTGAATACTTCGAGGAAGCCCTGCTTGTGCTCGAAGGCCTGGTGATTGGCGGTAAAGCCCTCCTGGGCCAAAAACACGGCGTAAAGCCCGTTGCGGTTGCCCTGCCCGACATGCAGCGGCTTCGTCATCGAACCAAAATTCGCCTTCAGACCGGAGGCGAAGGACGCCGCGATGCACAGCGCCGTCGCCGTTTGGTCGACCGACAGTTTCAGCAGGCGCGCCGCCGAGGCAACCGTACCGAAGATGCCCAACGTCGCGGTCGGATGCCATCCCTTGTCGTAATGATGCGGGTGAACGCCCCGAGCGATGCGCGTAATCGTCTCGTTACCGACGACATAGGCCAATAGGGCATCTTTACCGCTGAATTCGTGAATGTCGCCAAGTGCGAAAATCACCGGCATCATCATCACCGTCGGGTGGCCGCCCATGGTCGCGTTCATATCGTCGAAATCGAGCGCGTGCGATGCGACACCGTTAAACATCACAGCAT
>JAPPPC010000676.1:0-5160 GCA_028817685.1 Rhodospirillaceae bacterium | reverse complement strand
GGTTCGGTAGCCACGGCCAAACAGGGCACACGGCCCCTCCGCGCCGCCGAAGCCCGGCATGCGTTCAACAATATGCGCCATCTCTTCCGAGGCACCGAGGAAGGTGCAGCCGACCGCATCCAATATTGCAGTACGCGCGAGCGGGATCGCGTCACTCGGCAAATCATCGTATTGAATGGCGTGGATCCGTTCCGCTATGTCGTGTGCAATGCTCATCGGTCCCTCGGTCCTGTTCGGTCGTATCATCCAAATGTCAGATTAACCTGTCGCAACCCACTGCCGCGAATGTTCATGCCTCGGCCATGTACTCGAAATCGTCAGCGGAAACGAGTTTGCCCAAGCCCCGCAGATAGGATGTGAGCGGGCGCAAACTGTCCTCCAAATCCATTTCGTCGAGAGTCACCCGTGTGCCGCCCTCTGTCGTCGGGCAGACATAAGCCGTTGTGCCGTCCGGGAACAGTTTGCCGATGCCTTCCAGGATGCCGCCGTCGAGACCATCATAAATCTCCGGATGAATGATCTCGCGGAACCCTTCAACATCGGTCACGATCCCCACGGGAGCCTGCGTATAGTGGGCGATATATTGCCGAACCCGAAAGTAGCGGAAGAACTCCGAGATCAGGACGTGGAAGCCGCGTGCCGCCAGCTGTTCAATTCGCTCCAGATAGTTCGCGGTTTCGACATTACCTGTCTTGGCGAGTTCGCGCATGCTGACCTCGGCGAGCTCGCGCATCGTCACTTCTGCCAGGCGAACCGTTTTGTCGGGATCGATACCGCATTCCGCCGCGAAGCGGTCCATCGCATAATCGAACCGCGCCATTTCGACTTCTGTCAGCGGATCGAAGCTACCGCGCATGATGAGCGCGCTTTTCTTATAGAGGGCGTCCGCGGGAATCTGTGCGGTGCCATCCGGGCCGAACAGAATCGCCGGTGTCAGGCTGGCTTTGACCAATTCGAGCGCCATCTGCCGGTTGTCGAGATAGCCGAGCGCCGGACCGCTGAATTCGACCAGATCGATCTCGACCCGGCCCCATTTCAGATTGTCCAGCAGGCTGCGCATCAGGCGTTTCGGGTCGTCGGCATACATGAAGGCACCGTAAATCAAATTGACGCCGAGGATGCCTAGCGCGTCCTGTTGCTCAAGGTTGGTGTCATCGAGCATGCGCACATGCAGCACGATATTGTCCGGTTCCATTTCCGGCGCCCGCTGCAGGCGCACACCGATCCAACCGTGGCATTCGTCGCGCTTCCGGAAGCCCTGTGCCGCCACCGTGTTGGCGAACGAGAAAAACCGTGATCCTTTCGGACGGCTGCCCTTGATGCGGGAAATGATCAGATCGTATTCCTGTGACAGCATACGTTCGCAGCGCGCCCGCGAAACGTAACGGCCGTCGTCATGGACACCGTAGATCGCGTCGCTGAAGTTGGTGTCATAGGCCGACATGGTCTTCGCGATGGTGCCAGCCGCTGCACCCGCCTGGAAGAACCAGCGTGCGACCTCTTGCCCCGCGCCGATTTCAACGATGGTTCCGTATTTCATTTCATCGAGATTGACCGCGAGCGCTTTCTCGATGGTGCTGAGCGTGGTGTCCGGCATGTACAGGTCCGTAGGTTCGAGCGACTGGCGCTAGAATACCCCGGTATTCACGGAAGCCACGATCTCTTTTCTCAATTCCGCAGGTGTATCCGGCAACATCTGGCACCCGCGCCACAACAGCGCCAACACGAGTGGCGTCAGAATACGCCGTCTTCGGCAAGATCAGCGATTTCCTTGGTCGTCATGCCGAGCAATTCGCCATAGACATATTCATTGTCTTCGCCGTAACAGGGCGCGCCGCGGTCGATGCGGCCGCCGGCATAGGCTGGGCTTTCGCTCAATTTGACGGGGACTTCGGCAACCGGCCACCGTCCGATCTTCGTCCCGGTGACTTCGGTCAGCCATTCCAGCGCCGCCAGTTGCGGGTCACTGTCGCAACGGTCCCCCGCGGTCTGACAGACACCCGCCGGCACACCGGCCGCCTGTAGCGCCGCCATCATGCGGTAGGCATCGCCATCGCGAGTCCAGGCCCCAACCGCCTCATCCAATGCATCCTGGTTTGCCATCCGACTTGCCAGGTCAGCGAACCGCGGATCGCGCGCCCAACCCGGATCGCCCGCCACCGAGCACAGCGCTCGCCACTCTTCATCGGTAAAGCACGCGATTGCGATCCAGCGGTCGTCCCCAGCGCAAGGATAGGCACCGTGCGGCGCTGCCGGCTTGTTCGGCGAACGGTTGCCGGTGCGGGTCCAGACCCGGCCGTTCGCCGACCAGTCGAGCATCGTCGTCCCGTTGATGAACAAGCCGACCTCGGTCTGCGAGGCATCGATCCACTGCCCCTCTCCCGTGCGGTCGCGATGATAGACAGCACTCAGCATGGCCAACGCGAAGCTGTAGGCGCCCATCCAGTCGAGATAGGAATAGCCCCAACCCGCCGGCATCGCCGGCTCCGGCAGGCCCGACATCTCCGACAGGCCGGAAAAGGAATTTGCGATCGGCCCCACCGTCCGGAACCGGCCATAGGTGCCCTGTGCGCCCATGCCACTCTGCTGCACATAGATGATGTCGGGTTTGATCTCCTTCAGCGCGTCGTAGCCCAGCCCCCAGCTGTCGAGCACGCCCGGCGAAAATCCTTCCGCGACGATGTCGGACATGGCGACCAGCTTGCGCGCGATCTCCAACCCTTTCGGATGCCGCACATTGAGCGAGATGCCGCGCTTGCCCGGATTCTTGTTGTTGAACTGCCCGCCCATGTCCGGATCGGTCACACCTTGGAGCGGCGCCGTGGCTTTCTCCCGAGCCGCGCGGCCGCCGACCGGCGCCATGGACGCCATGCGGGTGTCCGGATGGCTCTTCAACTCAACCTTCAGACTCTCCGCCCCAAAGGAAGCCATGAAACGGGCGCCCCCGGCAGAAGCCAGGAACCAGGTAAAGTCGAGGATCCGGATCCCGTCGAGCGGCAGCGGTTTGCCGCGGCGCGAGAGCGCACCGGCCTTGGATGGATCCGCATCGGCAGCGATCTTCGGCGCCGGATTGGGCTTGGCATCGCCGACCGTCGCCGCGTCCTCGTTCAACAACGGTGCGCGCCGGCCAGGGGTCCAGCCGGTCGCCGTACCGATCCATTTGCTGGTCGCATAGCGGAAACTCTTGCCCAACTCGGGATGCTCAATATCGGTGCAGCTCTCGCGCGACAGCCAATGCGGGTCGAGGGCGTTTTCGTGCGGCTTGCGCAGCGGTGCCCACAGCATGCCGAGCTCCTGCGCCTCACGCCACGGCACATTGGCATAGGAGAAGTTGCGCACGAACCGCGTCATATCTTCCATGCCTTTATCGCGGCTTTGCACCGGCCCTGTGCCGGGCACGAAACGGCCCCCCTTGGAGACGTCGGTGTTGTCCGGGTCCAGGCCGCTTTCCATGCCGTAGCGGTCCAGCAACTCGACCAGCCGGTCGCCGTCGCCAGACCGTGTGCCGAGGCTTGCCATCACCCAACGCCCGTCTTTCGTGTGCGCGATCGTCGGTGCGGGCGAAACGATCTCACGCGCGTGACGGCAAGTCTGACGCAACACCGGCGCGCGCCGCATGACCCAGGACATCAGATCGACCTCGGTGCATTTCGACACGGCTTCATGTATCGCGCATGAAACCTGCTGCCCCTGCCCCGTGCGGAAACGGAAAATCAGCGCGGCCAGGATAGCCATGGAAAGCTGTTCGCCCGCGACGTGATAGGCATGCCACATCTGCGGTGCGATCGGCGGCAAATCGTAGGTCCCATCTGGCAAAGGGTCGTAGCCGCAGTTCATCATCACGCCGCCGAGCGCGAGATGCACCAAATCGGAAGCCTTGTAGTCGGACCAGGACCCCTCATCGCCAAACGGCGTCATGCGCGCATGGATCAGAGACGGGTAGTCTTGCGCCAGAGCGGCGGCGTCCAGCGTGCCTTTCGGTGTCGACTCCAGCAGCACGTCAGCAGACGCGACCAGCGCGTCGAAGCGAGCCCGGCCCTCCGTCGTGGCGATGTCGAGTTCGACGGACCGTTTGCCGCGATTGTACTGCCAGAAGAACAGCGACCCTTCGGGGTCCGGCCTGTCCTGATAGAACGGCCCGATCTGACGTGTCGGACTGCCGCCGGGCGGCTCGACCTTCACCACCTCGGCGCCCAGCCCGGCCAACGCCAATCCGCAATATTCCGCCTGCTCGTCCGCCAGTTCGATCACCCGAACGCCCTCGAGCACGCCGGGCTTGGGCTCAAGCCCCAGATCGACGATTTCCGACTCTTCCGCCGCCATTCCGACCGCCTCCCAATGATCACACGCCCCGTCCGTATGAACGTGACGAGCCATCATGGCAGGCGGAACCGGTGGCTCCAAATAGCGGGCTGACCGCTATTCCGCGGTGGCTGGAAGACTGTTCGGGATCAGCGCTGCCAGCGCCTCAATCTGGTTCCTGACCGGACTTTCAACACGCGCGGCGAGGCCGACACGGCGTACGAAATCTATCTCTTTCATGCGCCGGATAAGGGCATTGGTCGCGTATCGCTGAACGTCCGGCTCCGGCAGGACCGAAAACGCGATACCCGCATTGACGCATTCCATGGCCGCTTCGACGGAATCGAGCGACTGAGTCGCGCTACATTCTATGCCCAACTCGTCGAACCGCCGGGCGACCAACCGGTCAATTCCCGAAGCGGGGCGGTCCAGTTTCACGTGAATGAGCGACGCCGCGCAGCGTTTAAGACTCCACCGTTTTGCTTTAGTTGGAACCGTCAGAACGAACTGCTCGCTGAACAGCGGCTGAAAGAACAGATCGTCCTCAATACCCGGAGTCTCCGTGATCAAAGCGATATCCAGCTCACTCCGCCGGAGTCTTTGCACGAGGTCGGCCGTCAGACCGCTTTCAACCGTAAAGGAGGCGTTCGGATGCGCGGCAGACGCGGCGGTAAGAAATTGCGGCATCAATCGCACCATGGCGGTCGAGATGAAACCGATTCTGTAGTCGCCGCTTAGCGCCGGCTGCTGCGCACCAATCGCAAGAATTTCTTCGTATTCATTCAGAATCGCACGAGCATGCCGCGCCAGCCGCCGCGCTTCCGGTGTCATTGCCGGTGGCCGGACGGAGCGATCGAA
>JAPPPC010000470.1 GCA_028817685.1 Rhodospirillaceae bacterium | reverse complement strand
CGCCCGCGCGATTTCCGGCAATATTGATGTAAGACACGGCATTGCGCGGGGCGCATGACCGCCTTATGTTCCGGCCAATCAGGCAGCCCGGAACCGACCGACGACATGACTGACACCGCCAAGATCCGCAACTTCGCGATCATCGCCCATATCGACCATGGGAAGTCGACCCTGGCCGACCGGCTGATCGAGCGCGCAGGTGCTGTCGAGATGCGCGACATGAAGGCGCAACTGCTCGATTCGATGGATTTGGAACGCGAGCGCGGAATCACCATCAAAGCGCAGACCGTGCGGCTGGAATACAAGGCGCGCGACGGCGAGACCTACGTGCTGAACCTGATCGACACGCCGGGCCATGTCGACTTCGCCTATGAGGTGAGCCGCAGTCTGGCGGCGTGCGAAGGGGCGATCCTGCTGGTCGACGCCAGCCAAGGGGTCGAGGCGCAGACTCTGGCGAATGTCTATCTGGCGCTCGATGCGGATCTGGAGATCATCACGGTTTTGAACAAGGTCGATCTGCCGTCGGCCGAGCCGGACCGCATTCGCCAGCAAATCGAGGAGGTGATCGGCCTCGACGCGACCGATTCGCTGGAAATTTCCGCAAAGACCGGCGATGGCGTCGACGAGGTTCTGGAGGCGCTGGTCGAACGGCTTCCGCCGCCGGAAGGGGCGACCGACGAATTACGCGCGCTGCTGGTCGATAGCTGGTACGACGCCTATCTCGGCGTGGTCGCGCTGCTCCGCGTCAAGGACGGCGAACTGGTCAAAGGCCAGAAGCTGCGCATGATGTCGACCGGCGCAGTACATGAAGTCGACCGGGTCGGTGTCTTCACGCCGAAGGGTGTCATGGTCGATAAGCTGGGGCCGGGTGAAATCGGTTTTATCACCGCTTCGATCAAATCGGTGGCGGACTGCAAGGTCGGCGACACGTTGACCGAGGACCGTAAACCTGCCGCGGAAGCGCTGGCCGGATTTAAACCTTCCGCGCCCGTTGTGTTCTGCGGCCTGTTCCCCGTCGACTCCGCCGACTACGAGGATTTGCGCGAAAGTCTGGCCCGGCTGGCCCTCAACGATTCGAGCTTTCACTACGAGGCCGAGACGTCGGCCGCTCTCGGTTTTGGGTTCCGGTGCGGCTGCCTGGGCCTGCTGCATCTGGAGATCGTGCAGGAACGGCTGGAACGCGAATTCGATCTCGACCTGATCACCACGGCGCCTTCCGTCGTCTATCAGATCACCTTGACCGACGGTAAGGAGATCGAGCTGCACAACCCGGCCGACTATCCCGACGTCGTGCATATCGAGAAGATCGCGGAGCCCTGGATCAAGGCGACCATCATGGCGCCGGACGATTATCTTGGCGGCATCCTGGGCTTGTGCACCGAGCGGCGCGGCGAGCAGATCGAGCTGACCTATGTCGGCGACCGGGCGATGGCGGTCTACCGTCTGCCGCTGAACGAGGTGGTGTTCGATTTTTACGACCGGCTGAAATCGATCAGCCGAGGCTATGCCAGCTTCGACTATGAGATGGATGGCTATGTCGAAGGCGATCTGGTCAAGGTCGGCATCCTGGTCAATGGCGAACCGGTGGATGCGCTTGCCCTGATCACGCACCGCAGCCAGGCGGAGCGCCGCGGCCGCATGCTCTGCGAACGGCTGAAGACGCTGATTCCGCGGCAGTTGTTCAAGATCGCCATCCAGGCGGCAATCGGCGGCAAGGTCATCGCGCGCGAGACGGTCGGCGCCTTGCGCAAGGACGTGACCGCGAAATGCTATGGCGGCGATATCACCCGGAAACGCAAGCTGCTCGAGAAGCAGAAGAAGGGCAAGAAGCGCATGCGGCAGTTCGGCGAGGTCGAAATTCCGCAATCGGCCTTTCTGGAAGCGCTACGCATGGATGACGGCTGAGCCGGGTTTAGAGCACATCGGAATTGGATGTAACCGCAAGCGGTTTCATCCAATTCTGTGAAGGTGCTCTAATTTTAATACGTAGATCAGATTCACATGATTTTCGGATCGCCAAAGGCGATTCCGTCAAACCATGATCTGATCTAGCCGAAACCGGTACGCCTTTGCCGCGGCCGTCCGATCCGGATGAACAGGCCGCCCAGCACCAGCAGAACGACGAAGACGATGATGATGGCCTCCCAGACCGGGCGGGTCAGCAGATGAGGCACGATCACCGAGTCCCAAAGTCCGGGCAGGTGCAAATGGCGCTGAATGATGACCTGGGAGAAATTCAGGCTCGCGACATGCGCCTCGAACCACGCCTTGCCGGTCGGCTTCGTTATGTCCGCCACAAACAACCATACGGCC
>JAPPPC010000819.1 GCA_028817685.1 Rhodospirillaceae bacterium | reverse complement strand
CGGCAGGGGTCCCGGTTCAACGTATCAGGCGCCGCATCGGCCGCCAGGCGGACGGTTGGTTCAATCTTGCGTCCCCGGAGGAGTTCGGCGAGGTGCGCGACGATATCTTCCGCGAGGCGGAGGCCGCAGAGCGGGATCCGAAGTCTATCGGGATCGAGGCCGGTGTCGCCGTTGTCGGGCCCCGGGAGCCCGAGTGGAAAAGCCGCGTTGCCGGCTGGCGCGACATGGGCCTTACGCATATCTGTCTGCGTACTCTTGGCGGCGGTCTTGAAGCCCACGAGCATATTCCGCGTATGCAGCAGGCCGCCGCGGAGATGACTTCGATCTAAACCGCCAGCCTTCGACCGAACAGATCTGTGATCGCCGACCAGTGTCTTGCGTCGGCGTCGGGGGCGTAGCAATACCGTTTCGGAAAACAAAACCCGTGTTCGGTTCCCGGGTAGGTTTCCATTCGGTAGTCGGCGCCGACCCGGTCCAGGTGCTGGCGCAAAGAGTCGTTCATTTCCATGGGAACGTAGGCGTCGTTTTCGGCGATCCCGAAGTAAAGCTCGCCGGTGATCTCTGCAGCGGTGAGATGCGGCGAATCGGGATCTTCCGTCACCAGCTTGCCGCCGTACAGTGACGCCATGGCGGTGATCTGCTCCGGGAACGCGCCGATGGCCGACAAAGCCAGTCGCCCGCCCATGCAGTAGCCGACGACGCCGATGGCGCCAGCCTTAACGTAGGATTGCTCCGTCGCGAACCCGATCATCGCAGCCGTGTCCGAAACCGATAGGGCATTGGAGTAGCTATCGTTCAGCGCGTTCATGAACAGCTTCACGGGCGTGTAATCCGCGTCGAACAGCCGGTTGGCATCGATATCGACGACGCGGACCATGCGGTAATAGACGTTCGGCAGGAATACGGCGTAGCCGTGGCCCGCCAGCCGCGTGGCCATGTCGCGCAACTCATCGCGTACGCCCGAGGACGGCATATACATGAAAATCGCGGGATAGGCGGCGTCGCCGTCTGGGTGGGCGACGAACGTGTTCATGTCGCCATCGCGCGTTGCTATGTCGATTTCGAAGGTTCGCACGGTTTTGGGTTGCTCGAACTGACCGGCTGGCAACGCTAAATTTTATCGACGGCGCAGAACAGCGTATCGACGCGCGATCCGTTGTCCGATAAGGGCATAGCCAATCTTGCGACATCGAACATCAAGCCGGAGCGAGTCTCATAGGATCCCTTGAGTAAGGCAGGCTGCGGATCGTTGCACACGAGCGAATAAAAGGCGACGACTCGGGCAAAGGTGTCTCCCAGCCCCATCTCATCCAGATAACGACCTGTGTAATCCGCTCCGAAAATGTTGCCGACTGCGGTGCCGACCAGGCGGTATCGGAACCGCCGCTGTGGTTCGTCCTCGACGTCGATCATCACGATGCTCGGCAACGTTCTGCTGTCCATCGTCGTGGGGTCGAGGTCGCCGCGTGCGGGCAGACTGTCTTCGTGTCTTAGGTTTGTCCAATACCTATACACCTCGGGAAGCGGCGACTTTGCCGGCAATTCGTTCAGGTACCGCTCCAATTCGGCCCCTTGAACGATGAAGTAGCGGGAAACGGTCGTGTCACCTCTGGCGAGGCTGCTTGCAAGTTCCCGATATGCCTTTTCACTCGCCATCTTGTTGTTGGCTTCGCCTTGTCAGTATTGGACCATGAACCGCCTTTTTTAATCGGCCGTTCCACTTTTCGCAGTGCTTGAAATCGTCGCGCATAAAGCGTTTCCGCAGCATATCATAGTTAACGGTCGGATTTGAAATACCGTCACCAATGGCATGCTGCGGCGGACGCGATGGGCCTCGGCTCCCTCACGCCAGCACGCCGCGCGTATACACATTACTCAGGTAATATCTTATGGTTTCGGCAGTCCACGGGCGGGCCGCGCCAGCGCGCTCGCCAGAAAAACTGACGCCGAAAGGGTAGCTTCATGGAATTCGGAATCCTGTTCACATCGCATCCTGATCCCAAGTCGGAGGTCTACCCGCATCAGGCTATCCATGAACGGGTAACGCGCGAAATTATCGAAGCAGAAGAATTGGGATTCGATAGCGTCTGGATTGCCGAGCACCATTTTTCGAACAAGTACGGGATCTTGCCGGATCCCTTCAGTTACCTCTCTTACCTCGCTGCCAAAACCACCAAGATCAAGCTCGGCGCTGCCGTCATGGTCGTGCCGCTGCATCATCCGATGCGAATTGTCGAAAATGCCGCCTTCGTGGACATTTTGAGCAATGGGCGCTTCCAGCTCGGTTTGGGTTCGGGATATCGGCCCTATGAA
>JAPPPC010000500.1 GCA_028817685.1 Rhodospirillaceae bacterium | reverse complement strand
ATCCTGGACTGTCAGAAGGTTTGCGTTGCACGTCAAAGCTCCAGTGTCTTTATTGCAAATTCCGCCATGCTGCCGCCAATCAAATCTTTGCCGGCATAAATCCGTACGGCTTCTCTCGCCAGGCGTCTTCGTGCTAAACCGCGCGCTCTTGTCTCATCTTCTGTGAAAGGACGCCGCATGGCCGTCGTCACGCGCTTTGCCCCCTCGCCGACCGGCTCCTCCAGATTGGCGGCGCCCGGACCGCTCTGTTCAACTGTCTGTACGCCAAGCACTTCGGCGGCGAGTTCTTGCTGCGCATCGAAGATACCGACCGCAAACTCTCGACGCCGGAAGCGATCGACGCGATTTTAGACGGGCTGCGCTGGCTCGAATTGGATTGGGACCGCGACGCTTACTTTCAGTCGCAGCGCGCCGAGCGCCATGCCGCCGCCGCTCATTCGCTTCTGGAGCAGGGCCGCGCGTATCGTTGCTATTGCACGCCCGAAGAGCTGGCCGAGATGCGGGAGGCAGCAAAACGCGAAGGGCGCTCCATGCGCTATGATGGGCGTTGGCGCGACCGCGACCCCTCGGAGGCCCCGGAAGGCGTCGATCCCGTCATACGCTTGAAAGCCCCGCTGGACGGCGAAACCGTAATCGATGACCAGGTCCAGGGACCAGTACGGGTCGAAAACAGCCAGCTCGACGACATGATCCTGCTGCGCAGTGACGGTACGCCGACCTACATGCTCTCCGTCGTCGTCGACGACCATGACATGGGTGTCACGCATGTGATCCGGGGTGACGACCACCTGACGAACGCGGCGCGGCAAACCCAGCTCTTTCTCGCCCTCGATTGGACACCGCCGGTGTTCGGGCACATTCCCCTTATCCACGGTGCGGACGGCCAGAAACTGTCCAAACGCCACGGCGCGCTGGGCATCGACGCTTACCAGGAGATGGGGTACCTCCCGGCCGCCTTGCGGAATTACCTGCTGCGGCTGGGCTGGAGCCATGGCGACGAGGAGATCATACCGACCGAGCAAGCCATCGCGTGGTTCGACCTGGATGCGGTGGGCAAATCACCGTCCAGGATCGATTTCGATAAGCTGGAAAGCGTCAATCAGCATTATTTACGCGAAGCCGATACCGAAACGCTGGTCGAGCTTCTGCTGTCTCGCTTGGGCATTGGCGACGACGCAGCCGACACCGTCCGCGCGAGGCTGGCGACCGGTCTCGGCAGCCTTACGGAGCGGGCGAAAAACCTGAACGAGCTGGCGGAGATGGCGCGCTTCTACGCGCAGGCCCCGAGCTACCCGTTGGAAAACGCGAAGGCGGCGAAATTGCTCAATGATGACGGCGTCGCGCATCTGACAGATTTCGCTGCGGCCTTGCAGCCACTCGACGGCTGGGGCGAAGCGGAGCTTGAGCAAGCGGCGCGCGATTTCGTGGCGGCTCGTGACATCGGACTTGGCAAGCTGGCACAACCGTTACGGGCGGCACTGACCGGTTCGAATGCATCCCCGGGGATTTTCGAGGTCCTGCATATCCTCGGCAAGGAGGAGGCCCTGACGCGCCTTTCCGCGGTCCCGGGAGGCGGGCAATAGAGCCCCTCAAATTTGCTCGAAGGCGAATAAATCTCTATATTTGCGGTGACTGCGGAAGACAACTGACGCCAAGCTTCTAGGGGGTGGCGCAGATACCAAAAAGACGCCGCGACTACTTTGCAACTTATTGATAAATAAAAGAAAGGGCTGCAATGAGCCAGGAAGCTAAGGGCTCCGGAAACGAATACGTTACGCTACAGGACCACAGCACGGGGAAGAATTACGACCTGCCGCTGATGCCAGGTTCGATCGGACCGAAAGTTATCGACGTTCGGCCGCTATACGCTCAGACAGGACATTTCACCTACGATCCGGGTTATACCTCAACGGGTTCGTGTGAATCCAAAATCACCTATATCGACGGTGAAGAAGGTGTCCTTCTGCATCGCGGCTATCCAATCGAGGAACTGGCTGAACAAAGTACTTTCCTCGAACTCTGCTACCTGCTGCTGAACGGTGAGCTTCCGTCCAAAGCGGAATACGAAGATTTCGACAGCATCATCACCAACCACACGATGGTGCATGAGCAGCTGCACACGCTGTATCGCGGTTTCCGCCGTGACGCGCACCCGATGGCGATCATGTGCGGTGTCGTCGGTGCCCTGTCAGCCTTCTATCACGACTCGACCGACATCAACGATCCGCATCAGCGGATGATCGCCTCGCACCGGTTGATCGCGAAAGTGCCGACAATTGCCGCAATGGCGTACAAATACTCGATCGGCCAACCCTTCGTG